>JBKPFE010000362.1:0-8202 GCA_046728705.1 Actinomycetota bacterium | reverse complement strand
GCGGCTCGCGGCAGCGTACCGCGCTCGGGTCGCTGGCAGGCCTCTTGCGCCCACAACGGGCACACCAGCGCGGACACAGGCGCCGCGGTGCCGTGAAGGGCCGCGGGGTCACTGCAGGAGTTCGGCTGGGAAGAGAGCGTAGACGGCGGCGCAGCGGCGCATGGCTGCCTCGTCGATGTACTCGTCGGGGCCGTGCGAGACGTCGAGCCGCCCGGCACCGTAGGCGAACGCCGGGATCCCGAGCTGCGCGTACCAGCGGGTCTCGAGCACGCCTGGGCAGAGCTCGAATCGCGACGCCGCGCCTTCGACGTGGGCGATGCAGCGGGCGAGCGCCACGGACGCCGGGTGTTCCTCGCTGGTGCTGGCCGCCGGTGCGCGCTGCAGGACGTCGACGGTCACCTCGGCATCGGCCGCTGCTGCGGCCTCGGCAATCGTGTCGGTGAGGCGGGCGAGCTCCTGCTCGAGCTCCTCTTCGGGGTTGAAGCGGCGGTCGACCGAAAACCACGCGGCCCCAGGCACGACGTTGAAGTTCGCGCCCGCGCCTGCCGACCCGCCGACGACGAGCATCGAGCCGCGCGCGCCATCGCTCGCCGTCGGGAACGCGGTGCGCTGCTCCAGCAGTTGATGCGCGAGCGTCGCTAGCGGCTCGGCGACGCTGATCATCTTCTCGAACGCATTCACCCCGAGGTGCGCCTGCCCGACGTGAGCCTCACGGCCGGTCACGTTGACGCGCAGCGTGATCGCGCCACGGTTGGCATGCCAGACGACGCCACCGGTCGGCTCTGCCGTCAGCATCGCAGCCGCGCCGGCATCGATCATTCCCGCGTTGCGCAGCTGCTGCGAGCCGGCCGCACTTCCCGTCTCCTCGTCGCAGACGAAGTGGAAGATGATCCGCGCGTCGGCGAGCAGCCCGAGCTCTTTCGCCGCCGCGGCGCCGTAGAGCATGCTGACCAGCCCACCCTTCATGTCGGCGCTGCCGCGCCCGACGATCTTCCCCTCCCGCCGCTCGGGACGAAACTGCCCCGGGTCCTGCGCCGGAACAACATCGAAGTGCCCGTGGAAGTAGATCGTCCTGGCGCCCTCGCCGACGCTGCCGCGCACGAGGCACGGATCCTCCAGCTCCCCCGTCGGGGGCACTGGGATCAGCTCCGGCGAAAACCCCAGCCGCACCATCGCATCGCAGAGAGCCCGTCCGCAACGATCGAGACTGCGGCCCGGTGGATTCTCCGTATCGAGCACGACGAGCTCCTCCAGCAGCGCCGCCATCTCATCGGCGCGGCCTTCCAACCACGCCTGCACCTGCCCAGCGCGACCCATCACGGACATTCCTCTCGGTGGTGGCAACGTCGGACGCGGCCCATCAGCCGGCCAGCCCGAGCAGCGCAGCGGTTGCCGCGGCAGTGCCGGCGACCACGGCGAACGGAGCGCCGCGCCAGACGAGGAGCGCCGCGACCAGCGCCGGGAAGCCGCTATCGGAGACTGAGCTTGTTTTCAATGATGTCCTCCCGTTTACGCCATGCGGTAATCCGCTGGTGGGCGCCGCGCGACGTCGCTTCGTGCTTCGTGGTCATTGACTTATGTGCGGGTCATCGGTGAGCTCGCGAAGCTGACCGCGGGCGCCGGACGGCCGCTGCCGCACCCCTGTCGGGGGTTCATCAACCCAATACGACTGCGACCCATCGCTGAAGGCAGCCTCGTCAGCCCCTCGGCGACGTTCGCGCACGGACGATCGCGTTGACCGTGAGGCGCGCGATCTCGTGGCTGATCGCCGACGGAATCGCTCATCGCGGAGCGTCGAACCCTTGGAGGTGGTGCCGAGATGACTTCGTAATGGAGGGAGGTGGCGTCGCGTGCTGACGATCCTCTCGTAGGCGTCGGCGTTCTCGAAGGTAGTCCACCCTCTCCAGTAGCGCAGGATTATGCCCATCGTCCTCGGGATGGTCGTGATTGGCGTCTTCGGCGTCGCAGCCTTCAGATGTTCTCGGCTCGCCGCGGAATAGGTGCTCGTCCTCGCTTTCCCAGAACAGTCGAAAGGCGGGCCGTTCGCTTCTTTTTGCGCGAAGTCGTGGGTTCGCTTTCATCTCAGTCCGGCTGCTGCTTTCGACGCATGCGGCTGGGTCGGAGCGGGGTTTCGTCTGGCAAAAGGCAGACGCCCTCGAGCTCGAGCCCTAGGTCGCGGATCCGTGTGAGCAGTCCGTGGAGCTGGGCCTGGTCGGAGATCTCGCCGACGAGTTCCGTCCGGCCTCCGTGCCGCACGGGCGCCATCCCTTCGAAGGCTGTAGCGAGGCGCTCGCTCAACGTCCCTCGGATGGTGATTCGGATCCGGCGTCGGGGCGACACCCGCTGTGCCGCCTTGTCCGTTGCGTCCATAACGCGCCGAGCATCCCCAGCGCCTGGGTGATGCCGCATCACCCTGCCAGCGCTTCACCCGGGGCGATCTTTCCCGGCACGGACCGAGCTAGAGTCCGTCCGAGGTGCCAGCGAAGGCGACGGAGCGGGACGCTCTTGGCCGCTCTAGCGTGTCGGGTTCCGTCATCCTCGAGACGAAGCTCGTCCGGCCGCCCGTCCGCTCGGAGCACGTTGTCCGCGGCGAGCTCCTCGAGCTCCTGCGGGAAGGCGCAGCCCGCCGGCTGACGCTGTTGACCGCGCCGCCGGGCTTCGGGAAGACGACTCTGCTCGCGCAGTGGGCCAGCGCCGAGGAAGGTCGAGCGGTCGCCTGGCTCTCGCTCGACGACGCCGACAACGATCCAACGCGCTTCTTGGCCTACCTGATCGAGTCGTTGCGCATCGTGGAGCCGGACATCGGGGGGCGCGCGCTGGCGGCACACAGCGCCCCGGGCGCCGGGCCCGTCGACGTCGTGCTCCCGCTCCTTCTCAACGACGCGGCCGCTCTCGAGACGGGAATCGTGCTCGTGCTCGACGACTACCACGTGATGGAGTGGAGGTTCGCGATGACGAAATTGGAACATGCCGCCCGGCCCGAGGCGAAGAAGGTCGACCTTGCGGCGACGCTCGCAACGTTCGACGAGCCCTGGTCGCCCCGCATCGTCGGCCGCTACAACGGCAACAAGATCTTCCTCGCTAAAGCGAAGGACGAATTCGTCTGGCATTCCCACCCCGAGACCGACGATCTGTTCCTCGTCCTCGAGGGCCGGCTCACCATCCAGCTGCGCGACGGCGACGTCGAGCTCGGCCCCGGTGAGCTCTTCGTCGTACCGCACGGTGTCGCGCACTGTCCGCGGTCGGACGAAGGCGCGTCGCTGCTCGTGATCGAGCCAGAAGCGACGCTGAACACCGGCGACCCGGCGACCGCCGTCGCAGCGGTCGAGTTCTGACGCCGGGGGCCGAGAGACAGGCGGGCGCCCACCGAGATGAAAGCAGAGGCGTGACCCCATACGAGGTTCCGCTCGAGGTCGTCTTTGCCGACGGTCCGGCTCCACACCTCGCCGACAAGCTGCAACTCTTCGGCCAGTTCGTCGGCAGCTGGGAACTCGAAGTCGTCTATCACGGTCCCACCGGTGCGCGGACGCTGTCTGCGGAGTGGCACTTCGCCTGGGCCCTGAACGGCCACGCCGTGCAGGACGTCTGGGTCGCCCCGCATCGCCGCGACCGCGAACGTGGCGAGCCGCCGGTCGACTGGGGGACGACCGTCCGCTTCTACGATCCGCGCATCGACGCCTGGCGATCGACCTGGATCGGGCCGGCGAAAGGCCTCGTCCTGCCGTTCATTGCCCGCCCGGTCGGCGACGAGATCGTCCTCGAGGGCAGCTTCGAAGACGACAAGCTGACCCGCTGGATCTTCTCGGAAGTCGCGCCGAACTCGTTCCGCTGGCGCGCGGTCGAGTCGAACGACGCCGAACGGAACTGGTCGCTGGTCCAGGAAATGTCCGCCCGCCGAATCGGACATGGACCGGTCGACGGTGCCCGGAAGGGAACGATCCCGTGACGGAACGCGGGGAGGCCGATGTTCTCGTCGTCGGCGCGGGCCCGACCGGCCTGACGCTCGCCGGCCTGCTCCGCGCAATGGGTGTCACCGTTCGCATCATCGACCGGCAACTCGACCGTGTGCGCGAATCGCGAGCGCTCGCTGTGCAGCCGCGCACCCTCGAGGTCCTACGAGGACTTGGCGTCACGCAGACGCTGGTCGAGCGAGGCAATGAAGCTGCCCAGCTGCGGATCCACGCCGGTGAGCGCGTCGTGCCGGTGCGGCTGTTCGACGTCGGTCTGGGGGACACGGCCTATCCGTTCCTGCTGTTCGTCTCGCAGGCCGAGACCGAGGCGGTGTTGAACGAGCACCTGGCCGAGCACGGTCTCCAGGTGGAACGGGGCGTCGAGTTGGTCGGCTTCGAGCACCGCAGGGCAGGCGTCAGCTGCGCGCTCCGTCACGGGGATGGACGAGCGGAGCGGCTGCACGCTCATTACCTGGTCGGCTGCGACGGCGCGCACAGCAGCGTTCGCCATGGCGCTCGAATCCGGTTCGAGGGGGCCGCCTATCCGCAGACGTTCGTGCTCGCCGACCTCGATGTGGACGGCGACCTCGAGCAGGACGTCGCGCACGCCTTCCTGGGCGCGGGCGGAATGCTCTTCTTCTTCCCGCTGGCCAGCCCGGCAACCTGGCGCATGCTCGGGATGCGGCCGCCCGACGACACGACCGGAGGCGCGCCGGAGCGGACGCAGCCCTCGCTGGCCGAGGTGCAGGCGATCGCCGATGCCTTCACGAGCGGCACGCTGAGCCTGCGCGACCCGGTCTGGCTGACCTATTTCCGGCTCCATCACCGCCACGCCGCCCGCTACCGCGCCGGCCGCGTCTTCCTAGCCGGCGACGCCGCCCACGTCCACAGCCCGGCCGGCGCCCAGGGAATGAACACCGGCATCCAAGAAGCCTGGAACCTGGGCTGGAAACTCGCCCTCGTCGCCAAAGGCATCGCCGACCAGGCGCTGCTCGACACTTACGAGACCGAGCGGCGGCCGATCGGCCGCTTCGTGCTCCGCTTCACCGACCGCGCCGCCACGATCGCAACTTCCGAGAGCCGCATCCTCCGCCTGTTCCGCACACAGGTTGCGCCGCGGCTGGCGCCGCTCGTGCTGCGATTCTCCAGGCCGCGAGCCTACGGCTTCCGCACGCTCGCGCAACTCCGCATCCACTACCGACGCAGCCCGGCCGTCCACGAAGGAGAGCCAGCCCTCGGCCGAGGGCCGAAGGCCGGGGACCGTCTTCCCGATGCCCGCATCGCCAGCGACGGGCAAGCCGGCTGGTTACAGGACGCCGTCGCCGCGCCGAGCTTTCACCTCCTACTCTGCGGACCCACCGACGGCTGGGACGCAGACCACCTCGACTTGCAAGACCGCTACGGCGGCCTCCTCGCCGTGCACCGACTCGCCCCCCACGCCGCCCCCGGCGCACTGCACGATGTCGACGGGCAGGCGTTCGCTCGGCTCGGCGTCGAGGGCGCAGCGCAGTACCTGGTGCGGCCCGACGGCCACATCGGCTACCGCTGCGGCGGCACCGACCTCGGCGGCGTCGACCGCTACCTCGCTCGATGGTTCCCCGGCGCCGGACTCGAGTCCGACCGCTCGAGTCGCGGCGCGCCCAGGGCGAGCCACAAGTAACCGGGCCGGGTGCGCCGTCGGTTGTCGGTATGACATCTATCCGCCGACACACACACCCCCGACTACACGCGGCCGCCGTGGATTCATTGTCTGTTCGACCCACGAAGGCAAACTGCGGCCTGCGCAACACGCGGAGGCGACGTGCCGACGCACCATGCCCGGATGCGTTTCTCGATCAACATCCCGAACTTCGGTGACTTCGCGGATCCCAGAACGGTGGCGACGGTCGCCGCTGCGGCCGAGCAGGCGGGCTGGGACGCGCTGTTCGTCTGGGATCACGTTGTCCACGACAAAGGCAAGCGGCGAGGTCAGCCGTTCGGCGATCCATGGATGCTCCTGACCGCGGCGGCGCTTGCGACCTCCCACCTCAGGCTGGGCACGATGGTCACCCCGATCGCCCGGCGGAGACCCGAACAGCTCGCGCGCCAGGTCGCTACCTTGGACTCCCTCAGCGGTGGAAGGGTGATCTTCTGCGCGGGCCTCGGCGGGCCGGTCGAGGACGAGTTCGGCAGGTTCGGGGACACAACCGACCCGGTCGTGCTGGCCGAGCGCCTCGACGAAGGCCTGGAACTGCTGCGACGCTACTGGTCGGGCGAACGAGTGAACCACCATGGGCGCCACTACCACGTCCGGGATGTCACCTTGCTGCCCGCGTCGGTACAACGCCCGCGGCCGCCGGTCTGGATCGGAGGATTCTGGCCACACCGCCGACCCATGCGCCGTGCGGCACGCTGGGACGGCGCTGTTCCCCTGTTCACCACCGCCGGGCACGGGCACGTCCCACCCGTCGACCAGGTCCGTGACCTGATCGCCTACATCAGGAAGCACCGCAAGGGGCGGGCCGAGACCCCGTTCGAGATCGTCCTCGGCGGAGCCAGCCCGGCCGACCCTGCCGAGGCACGGGACACGATCGCAACACTGGCCGACGCCGGTGCCACTTGGTGGGACGAACGGCAACTCCAAAGCAGCGACGATCTGTACCGGCAGATGCCGGTGCTGCGGCGCATCAACAAGGGGCCGCCTTCCCTCTAGAACCAACGAGGCCCGAGGTCCGGCGGGTCACGCCGATTCGAGGGCGCCCGGTATGAGGGGCGAAGCTAATCCGCAAGTTCCCCGCTGTAGCCCGGGGCGAGCGCTGACCACTCCGATCAGTACGCCTGCGCCCACACCGCGGCGGCCACCGCCGTTCGCCCGCAGCAGACGCAGGTGCTTGCTTGCGCACGTTGCTCAGCTAGCGGGAGACACCGGATCGTCGCGGAGCTTTCGTCCTTGACGCGCGCCTCGCACTCCCTTCGGCCGCACCACGGCGCCGCGACGAATCCGGCGGCGTCGCGGAGGTACTCGATCATCTCGTCGTAGCTGCTCGGGTCACGGAGCGTACGCCGCTCCTGTTCGTCGCGGGCGGTCTGGAAGAGCGATGTCTGCACGTCGCTTAGCATCTCGTCGATCGCGGCAGCCGCGCGAGTGAGCGGGATCTGCTGCTTATCGCCGGTGTCGCGGCGCGCGATGGTGACTGCTGCCGCGGCGAGGTCGCGGCCGCCGATCTCGATGCGGAGCGGCACGCCCTTCAACTCCCACTCGTTGAACTTGAAGCCGGGCCGGTACTCGGGCCGATCGTCGACACGGACGCGGACACCCGCCGCCCGGAGCTCGTCGGCGACGGCAGCGGCGGCCTGGAGCAGATCGGCGCGGCCGTCCTCCCGGAAGATCGGCACGATCACGACCTGCTGCGGGGCCACGCGAGGCGGGAGCCGCAGCCCAAGCTCGTCACCGTGCGCCATCACGAGACCACCGACGAGCCGAGTCGTCGCGCCCCACGAGGTCGCATAGGGATACTGCTCGCTGCCGTCACGGCCGGTGTAGCGGACATCAAACGTCCGCGCCAAGCCCTGCCCGAGGTAGTGCGAGGTTGCCGCCTGGAGCGCCTTTCCGTCGCGCATCAGCGCTTCGAGCGTGTAGGTGTCGACGGCGCCCGGGAACCGCTCGCTCTCGCTCTTGCGGCCCCGCAGCACGGGGATCGCGAGGACGTTTTCGATCGTGTCGGCGTAGACGTCGTGCAGGATCGTCAGCGTCTCCGCGACCGCCTCCTCTTCGGTCTCGTGCGCCGTGTGCCCTTCTTGCCAGAGGAACTCGCTCGTTCGCAGGAAGAGACGCGGCCGCAGCTCCCAGCGGACGGCGTTGGCCCACTGGTTGTAGAGCAGCGGCAGATCACGGTACGACTGCACCCAGCGGGCATACGTCGACCAGATCAGCGCCTCGGAGGTGGGACGCACCGCGAGCGGCTCCTCCAGCTTCTTCCCGCCCGCCTCGGTGACGACGGCGACCTCAGGTGCGAATCCTTCGACGAGTTCGCCCTCCTGCGCCAGCACCGAAGCGGGCACAAACAGGGGGAAGTAGTAGTTCTCGTGGCCGGTCGCCTTGATCCGCTCGTCGAGTTCGAGCTGGATCGCTTCCCAGATCGCGTAGCCGTAGGGCTTGATCACCATCGCGCCGCGGACGGACGAGTTCTCGGCGAGACCAGCGCGGCGCACGACCTCGCCGTACCAGGCGGGGAAGTCGCTCGACTGGCTGGGCAAAGCGGTCGTGCTCATC
>JBKPFE010000036.1:0-2077 GCA_046728705.1 Actinomycetota bacterium | reverse complement strand
GTCGGCGACCTTCGTGAAGCTGGGAATGAGCTGCTCCGGGAACGCCTCGCGGCCGAGGAACCAGGTCGCGATCGCCGACTCGTAGGCGGCCGTCGTCGCGAACGCCTCGGCGGCAAGCTCGCGGCGGGTCTCTTCCGAGAGCGCTCCGTGCTCGCGCAGCTCGGCAAGGATATGCGGGTACCGCTCCGGCCGGCACACCGGCGCCACATGCGCGAAGTTCTTGGCCGCGCCGCGGAGCATCGACGGCCCGCCGATGTCGATCATCTCTACGGCGTCATGCTCGGTGACGCCGTGTCGCGTCCCGATCTGCGCGAACGGATACAGGCTGACGCAAACAAGGTCGAACGGCTTGATGTCGTGCTCGTCGAGCGTGGCGAGGTCGTCCGGATTGTCGCGCCGGGCGAGGATCGCCGCGTGGATGCGGGGATGGAGCGTCTTGACGCGGCCGCCGAGCAGCTCTGGAATCTCCGTCAGCTCCTCTACGCGGGTCGTCGCGACCCCGCACTCGGCGAGGAAATCGGCGGTTCCGCCGCTGGCAACGAGCTCGACATCGAGCTCGGCGAGCCCTCGCGCGAACTCCTCGAGGCCGGTCTTGTCCCACGCCGACAGCAGCGCCCGCTCGATCACGAGAGCAGGGAGCGCACCGTCTCGGGCAGCAGGCGGTGCTCGACCGCCTTAACGCGGGCGCGCAGTGTCTCGACCGTGTCGTCCTCGAGCACGGGCACGCGTTCCGCGACGATCACCGGGCCCGTGTCGATTCCTTCGTCGACGTAGTGGACCGTCGCGGCCGACTCCCGGACGCCGGCGGCAAGCACGTCCTCGATTGGATGCGCCCCGGGGAAGTCGGGCAGAGGTGCAGAGTGCGTGTTGACGATCCGGCCGCCGTAGCGGTCGAAGAACGGCTTCCGCAGGAGATGCATGTAGCCCGCACAGACCACGAGCGTGACACCGCGCTCCTCGAGCCAACGCGCCATCGCCTCGTCCCGCGCCTCCCGGCTCACGTAGTCCTCGGCGGTGAAGACACCGGACTCGATGCCCGCCGCCTCGGCCCGCTTCAGCGCGCCCACTCGCGGCTTATTCGACGCCACACACGCGATCGGGAGTCCGGCGTCGATCAAGGCCTGGAGGTTCGTGCCCTCACCGCTGACCAGGACTCCGATCACTCGCGCACGATCCGGCCGACCACGAGGGCGTCGCCGGGATCCGCGACAACGGCGCAGTAGCCAATCCCAAGGTTGAACACCCGGCGCAGCTCGCCCTCGGCGACGTGCCGCGCCAACCAAACGAAGACGGGCAGGCGCTCCCAAGCGTCCCAAGCGATCTCGGCCCGCAGCCCCTCCGGAACGATGCGCTCGAGATTGCCCGCGATCCCGCCGCCCGTGACGTGCGCAAGCCCATGGACGTCGGCCAGCCCGCGGACGTTGTGGAGGTACAGCCGGGTAGGGGCGAGCAGATCGTCGCCCTGGTAGTCCTCCTCCTCCAGGATCCGCCGGACGAGCGTGAAGCCGTTGGCGTGGACGCCGGCCGACGGAAAGCCGATGACGGCGTCGCCTTCCTGGATCCGCGAGCCGTCGATGAGCCGGTCGCGCTCGACGAGACCAACACAGGTGCCGGCGAAATCGAGTTCCTCATCCTGGTAGATCCCGGGGAGCTCGGCGGTCTCCCCGCCGATGAGCGCGACCCCGGCGTCGCGGCAGACCTTGGCTGCGCCCTCGACGAGCTCGGCTATCTGCTCGACGTCGATCTTGTTGGCGGCCACATAGTCGAGGAGAAAGAGCGGGTCGGCGCCGGTGGTCAATACGTCGTTGATGCAGTGCGCGGCGAGGTCGGCGCCGCAATCGCGAAGCCGCCCTCGCTGCCGAGCAAGGATGAGCTTCGTCCCGACGCTGTCGGTCGAGGCCGCGAGCAGGCGGCGATCGTCGAGCGGGTAGAGCCCGGCGAAGGCGCCGAAGCCTGTCGCGCCCGTCGACTCGACCGCCGCCCGCAGCCGCTCGACGACGGCGTCCGCCGTCTCGAGCGAGACCCCCGCTTGCGCGTAGCTCTTCGACCGCGTCACGCGAAGCGCTCAGCGTAGAGC
>JBKPFE010000178.1:0-1138 GCA_046728705.1 Actinomycetota bacterium | reverse complement strand
CCAGCGCGCGGGTCGTCTCCGACAGAAGGATCTGGCCGCCGTGTCCGGCTGAGCAGATGCGCGCCGCTCGGACGACGTCGAGCCCGACGTAGCCCTCCTCGGCGACGTTCGGCTCGCCCGTGTGGAGCCCCATGCGGGTCTTGACCGGGAGCGCTTCCGGCCACTCGTGGGCCGCGAGGGCCCGCTGGGCTGCGACCGCGCCGGCGACTGCGTCCTTCGCGCGGGTGAACGAGAAGAACAAGGCGTCGCCCTGGGTATCGATCTCCTGCCCGTTCGCCTCTTGCAATTGCTCTCGCAGGATCTGCCGATGATCGCGGAGGACGTCGCCGTAGCGATCACCGAGTTGCTCGAGCAAGCGGGTCGAGCCCTCGATGTCGGAAAAGAGGAACGTAACCGTGCCGCTGGGAAGCTCGGTCACGCGTCTAGCCTAGTCTCATGAACCGCCTCGTCCAGGAGACCAGCCCGTACCTCCTGCAACATTCGCAAGGCGGCGCTTGCGCCGCCGACCAGAAGAGGCCGGGCGGCTTTGCCGGACGGCCGCTGGAGGCGTGCTGGACATGAATCGTCTCGCTCAAGAGACGAGTCCGTACCTGCTCCAGCACGCCGACAATCCGGTCGACTGGTACCCGTGGGGCGAGGAGGCGCTTGAGCGGGCGCGCGCCGAGGACAAGCCGATCCTGCTGTCGATTGGGTACGCCGCCTGCCACTGGTGCCACGTGATGGAGCACGAGTCATTCGAGGACGACGAGACGGCGCTCCTCATGAACGAGCACTTCGTCAACGTCAAGGTCGACCGCGAGGAGCGGCCGGACGTCGACGCGCTCTACATGGAGGCGGTCGTCGCTCTCACCGGCCAGGGCGGCTGGCCGATGACCGTGTTCCTCACGCCCGAGGGCGTGCCGTTCTTCGGCGGCACCTACTACCCGCCGGAGCCGCGCCACGGCATGCCGTCCTTTCGCGACGTCTTGGAAACGATCTCCGGCCTCTACCGCGAGCGTCGTGGTGCGGTCGACGGCTCGGCGAGCCAGCTCAAGGAAGCGCTCGAGCAGGCGAGCAGGCTCTCGCCGTCCCCCGAGCCGCTGACCGCGCAGCTGCTCGGAGACGCCTCGGTCACGCTCCGGCGCCAGTTCGACCCGGA
>JBKPFE010000283.1:0-3588 GCA_046728705.1 Actinomycetota bacterium | reverse complement strand
TTCGTGGTCAGCCCGAGTCATTTCCAGCGTGCCGGCGCCTATCCCGACGACTTCCCGCTTCGCAGCGAGCTGGAGGGTATTGACGTGATCGGCCGCGGCGGCAGCGCGATCCTCGCTCCGGACGGCGAGTATCTGGCCGGTCCGCTCTACGTCGAGGAGGGCACCCTCTACGCCGAGCTCGACCCCGGCCGGCTGCTCGAGGAGCGCCAGCGATTCGATCCAGTCGGCCACTACCCCCGGCCGGACGTGTTGCGTCTGAAGATTCGGCCGAACCGCGCCTAGGAGGGTTTGGCGAAACGCCGGCGATGTCGCTGGGGCCGCGCTGCTCGCCCCGAGGCGGCGTCCTCAGTCGCCCCCGTATCTCACTGATACGGGGGCTCCCTGCGTCCTTGCCTCAGAACGAGCATCGCACCCCGGCAACGAGCAACGTTCCCCCAAACCCTCCTAGAATGGCGTCGTGGTCGAGATCATCTTCCTGATGCTCGTCCTCAAGCTCCCGATCCTCTATCTCATCGGGGTCGTGTGGTGGGCGGTCAAGGCCGAGCCGCCGCCGCCTGAGCCGGCGCTTCTGCCCGTGGCGGGCGAGCACGAGCCTCCGCTCTCGCCGCGGCGTTTGCGGCCGCGCGCACCCCGCCGCGGCGGCCCTGAGCGACGCGACGGCGCTGCGAGACGGTCTGCAAGACTGCCCGTTCGATGAGCATGGCCCCACCGGCTGCCCGCGACCGTCCGGCGGAGATCGTCGCCGGGTTTC
Source organism: Actinomycetota bacterium (assembly GCA_046728705.1). Taxonomy (GTDB): domain Bacteria; phylum Actinomycetota; class Thermoleophilia; order Gaiellales; family Gaiellaceae; genus JACDAN01. The sequence continues at coordinate 2,837 of JBKPFE010000283.1, read as the reverse complement.
TGGCCGCCCTCGCGATGGTCGGTGGCGCGATCGCGGTCGTCGAGCGGCCGGTGCCCGTCGGGCTGCTCTCGATCTTCATTGCCTTTCTCGCCGCCGCGATGGCGGAGCGCAATCGGCGTCTCGCCGCCGCCGGAGTGGCCGTCGCCTCGCTCGGCTTCCTCGCCGGGATGATCGTCAGCGTGATCACCTCGCGGCCGCTCTGGTAGACGTTCTCGGGCGGGGGATTACGCCCTGCTAGAAAGAAGAGAGAAGAATCGTGGCTGAGGTCGACGGACTCAATACGGGCTATGCCCGCGCCCTGCTCGACGAGTATCTGGAGGACCCGGAGGCTGTCTCCTCCGAGTGGCGTGCCCTCTTCGAAAGCGGCGACAGCGATCTGCTTGCCCAGCACCCCGGGGTCGCCCGGCTCGTCGAGCTGTTGCGCGCCGCCGAGGACGGACAGACAGCACCTGTCGTCGAGGCTCCCCCGACAGTCCCCACTGCGCCCGCGCCGGCCCCCGCGCCGACCGTCGACGAGACGCTGCTGGGCGCAGTGGCGGCGGCGATGGCCCTGGTCAAGGCGTACCGGACGCACGGCCACCTCGCTGCCAGTCTCGACCCGCTCGGTTCCGAGCCGGTGGGGGATCCGGCACTCGAGCCCGAGCGTCTCGTTCCTCCGCTCACCCCCGAGCTTCAGCGCCGTGTCCCTGCAAGCCTCCTGCGCGTGTACTTCCGAGGTGGGACGCTCGCCGACGTCCTGCCTCAGCTCCAGGAGACCTACGCGGGCACGAGCGCGTACGAGGTCGAGCACATCTCAGACCATCAGGAACGCGTCTGGCTGCGCCAGGCGATCGAGGCCGGCACCTACCGCACGCCTCTGTCTGCGGAGGAGAAACGCCGCCTTCTGACCCGTCTCACCGAGGTCGAGGGCTTCGAGCGCTACCTGCTCCGCGCGTTTCTCGGCCAGAAGCAGTTCTCGATCGAGGGCCTCGACGTTCTCGTGCCGATGCTGGACACGGCGATCGAGCTCGCCGCAGAGGACGGCGCTCACGAAGTGGTGATGGGGATGGCGCATCGCGGACGGCTGAACGTGCTGGCGCACGTACTCGGGCGGCCGTACGAGTCGATCCTCCGCGAGTTCGAGGGTGAGCGGACGCTCGAGGCGCTGTCGGCCCGCCCCACGGCAGCGAGTGGAGACGTCAAGTACCACCTCGGCGACGAGGGACGGCGCAAGACGCCGTCCGGCGACATCACCGTGGCCATCGCTGCCAATCCGAGCCATCTCGAAGCCGTGGATCCGGTCGTCGAAGGGCTGACGCGCAGCGAGCAGACCGACCGGTCGACGCGCGAAGGCGCCCACGAGGCGCGCGTCGCGTTGCCTCTCTTGATCCACGGCGACGCGTCGTTCCCAGGCCAGGGGGTCGTTGCCGAGACGCTCAATCTCCAGGGCCTCGGCGGGTACTCGACCGGCGGAACGCTGCACATCATCGCGAACAACCAGGTCGGGTTCACGACCGACACCGCCGACGGGCGCTCGACGCGCTACTCCAGCGACCTGGCCAAGGGCTTCGACGTGCCGATCATCCACGTAAACGCCGACGATCCGGAGGCGGCCGTCTCAGCGATCAGGCTGGCGCTCGGATTCCGGCGCCGGTTCGGCCACGACGTCGTCATCGACCTCGTCGGGTACCGGCGCCACGGGCACAACGAAGGCGACGAGCCGGCCTACACGCAGCCCCTGATGGCGGAACGGATCAAGGAGCATCCGACCGTCCGCGAGCAGTACGCAGCCAAGCTGATCGAGGAGGAGGTCGTCACCCAGGACGAGGCCGATCAGCTTGCCGCGGCCGCGGCGAGCAGCCTGCGCCAGGCCCATGAGACGTTGAAGGCTACGTTCGGTGCGCCGGCCGCAGCTCCGAGCGAGCGGACGCCGCCGACCAACGGCTTGGACGTGATTACGGCCGTCGGCGCCGAGAGGCTCCGCGAGCTGAACCGGGAGCTCCTCGAGACCCCGGAGCACTTCACCGTGCACCCGAAGTTGAAACGACAGCTCGATCGGCGGCTTGAGACGATCGACGACGGCCGGATCGACTGGGGCCAGGCCGAGGCGCTCGCCTTCTCGAGCCTGCTCGTCGAGGGCATCCCCATCCGGCTGACCGGGCAGGACACCGAGCGCGGGACGTTCTCGCACCGCCATTTGGTCTTCCACGACCCACAGACCGGCGAGCAGTACACGCCGATGAAGAACCTGGACGAGGCGCAGACGTCATTTGAGGTCTTCAACTCGCCGCTGTCGGAGTACGCCGCGCTCGGCTTCGAGTACGGCTACTCCGTCGGGGCGCCCGAGACGCTCGTGATCTGGGAAGCGCAGTACGGCGACTTCGTGAATGGGGCGCAGATCGTCGTCGACCAATTCCTCGTCTCGGGGCTGTCGAAGTGGGAGCAGACCTCCCGGCTGACGCTCCTCCTGCCGCACGGGTACGAAGGGAATGGGCCCGAGCACTCCAGCGCCCGGCTCGAGCGTTTCCTCCAGCTCGCGGCGCAGGAGAACATCAGGATCGCGAACCCGAGCACGTCCTCGCAGTACTTTCATCTCCTGAGACGGCAGGCGCTCGACCCGAACGCGCGGCCGCTGATCGTGATGACGCCGAAGGGTCTCTTGCGACTCAAGGAGGCGGCGGGGCGACTCGAGGAGCTGACGGACGGACGGTTCGAGGCCGTGCTCGACGACCAGCTCGACCGCGCGCCGGTGCGGCGGCTCGTCCTCAGCTCGGGGAAGGTCTACTACGACATCGTCGGCCACGAGGACCGGGCGAATCGACCCGAGATCGCAGTTGCCAGGCTCGAGCAGCTCTACC
>JBKPFE010000021.1:0-5562 GCA_046728705.1 Actinomycetota bacterium | reverse complement strand
CGGGAAAGGCCGTCTTCGCGAGCGCCGGCTGCGGGGCATGCCACACCTTCGCCCCGGCGGGATCGTCCGGCAGCGTCGGGCCCGACCTCAGTGAAGCTCTGCAGGGGAAGGACGCCGCGTTCATCCGGCAGTCGATCGTCGATCCGAACGCCGATATCACGGAGGGCTACAGCGCCGGCGTCATGCCGCAGAACTTCGGGCAGCAGCTCTCGCCCAAGCAGCTCGACGACCTGGTCGCGTTCCTGATGTCTGGGTAGTCCGCGGGGACAGGTTCACCCTGTCCCCGCTGTCAGAGCGGAGAGGGCGGGATTTGAACCCGCGACGGACCTTTCGGCCCGTACGCGATTTCCAGTCGCGCTCCTTAGGCCACTCGGACACCTCTCCGGGCCGAAACAGGGTATCGGGACACACAGCCGACGAGCCGTGCGGGGCTCGTCGGTGTGATCGCGGAGCCCGGAGCCTCAGGCGCGGGCGAGCGCGTCGTCGTCGCTGCTCACGCGGCTCGGCCGGCTCGCCGGCGCCGGTGAGATTCGTGTGACTGTTCGATCGTGCAGCGACGGCGAGCCCGAGAGCGCAATCAGCGTGTCGTTCACGCACGCCCCACCAGAAGTGTCAAACTCTTGACAGAGCGATGGAGTGGCAGCTCTTCGCGGACGTGCCACCGGAGGATGTGCGGCGACTCCTTGCCATCGCACGCAGGCGGACGTTCGCGCGAAACGAGGTTGTCTTCCATCGCGGCGATCCCGCGAATGCGCTCCATCTGATTGTGGAAGGGCGCTTCGCGGTTTCCATCATCACTCCGCTCGGGGAGACGGCGATGCTGGGCGTCCGGGGGCCGGGCGAGGCCTTTGGGGACCTCGCACTGGTCTCCGGCGGGTCAACCGAACGCTCGGCAACCGTGTCGGCGCTCGAGCCGGGCGAGACATTTTCCGTGCTCCGAGACGATTTCGCGCGGCTGCGCCGCGAGCATCCGGAGGTCGACGCAGTCCTCGTGGCGATCCTGGCAGAGAGCGTCCGCCGGCTGTCCGAGCAGGTGACGGAGGCGTATTACCTCCCCGCCGATGACCGGGTCCTTCACCGCCTAGCCGACCTCGCGGAGCTCTACGGCGGCACCGTGCCGCTTCCCCAGGAGGCGCTCGCCGAGCTCGCCGGTACCTCCCGAGCGACGGTGAACCGGGTCCTCCGTGAGCAGCAGGAGCGCGGCATCGTCGAGCTGAGCCGCTCGAAGACCGTCGTTCTGGACCTCGAGCGGCTCAGGCGGCATTCCTCTCTCTAGGACGCCCGGTCGGCCCCGCGTTTCCTAGGCTGCGAGGGCCGGCTGTTCCTCGGGTTCGTCCGCCTCCTGTCGGTACGAGCTCGAGCTCTCTTCGTGCGAGTCGAGCTGGAGGTCCCGCCCTCTGATCAGGACGAACGAGAGGGCGGCGCCGATGAGCGCCGTGACTGCTCCGATGACGAAGATCAGGTTCAGACCCGAGAGGAAAGCCTCCCGGGCGGCATCGGTCAGGAATGCCTGCGCCTCGGGTGGTGCCGTCGCGACCGCCGCGTCGGCGTTCCCCGAGGAGACTGCCGGTGCAAGCTCGCCCGCTTGTCCCTGGAGTGCCGGCGGCCCGTTCGCGAGGAGATCGCCGAGCTTGGACTCGATCCGCTCTTGGAAGACGGCGCCGAGCGCGGCGATTCCGACGGCGACCCCGACCTGGCGGAAGGTGTTGTTGATCGCCGCTCCGGTCGCGGCCTTGGCCGCGGGCACGACGCCGATCGCCGCCTCTGAGACGGTCGGGTTGACGAGACCGATCCCTGCGCCAATGAGTAGGAGCCCGAAGAGGAGCGCTGTCCACTCGGAGTCGGCGTCGAGGCCGCCGGCGACGAGGAGGCCGGCTCCCGCCACGGCGAGGCCCGCGCCGATCAACGCCCGCAGCGGAACCCGCTCCGAGAGCCGCGCGGCCAGGGGCGAGAAGACGAAGGCCATCGCCGTGATCGGAAGGAGCCGCAGCCCGGCCTCGAGCGGTGAGTGGCCGAGGACGTTCTGCAGGTAGAGGACGATGTAGAGGAACATCGAGAACACGGAGGCCGCGACCGCGAAGGACGCGATCGAGGCTCCGGCGAAGGCGGGGACGCGGAAGAGCCGCAGGTCGAGCATCGGGTTCTTCGTGCGGAGCTCGATCGCTGCGAAAGCCGCAAGCAGTGCGGCCCCGCCGGCGAGGCTGCCGACGATCTCGGGGCTCAGCCAGCCTTCGCCGTTGCCCCGCAGGACGCCGAAGATGAGCAGGAAGAGCGCGGACGAGAAGGTTCCAAGCCCAGCCCAGTCGAGCCGTCCGGGGCTCGGATCGCGTGCCCCGCGCAGCTTCGTAAGCGCCAGGGCGATCGTCAGCAGACCGACCGGCACGTTGACGAAGAAGATCCACTCCCAGCCGAGGGAGTCGACGAGCACCCCTCCGACGAGCGGCCCCACAGCAACGCCCACGCCGACGCTCGCTCCCCAAATCCCGAGCGCGGTCTTGCGCTCGCGGGGAGCGAACTCCTGCGCGATCAGCGCGAGCACCGTTCCGAACATCGCCGCTCCGCCGATCCCCTGCAGGCCGCGGGCGAGGTTGAGCATAAGCGCATCGCCGGCGAACCCTGCGAGGAGCGAAGCCACCGTGAAGGCACCCAGCCCGACCGTGAAGATGAGCTTCCGGCCCAGACGGTCGGCCAGCGAGCCGGCCATTAGCGTCAGCGCGGCCAGGGCGATGACGTACGAGTCGACGACCCACTGCAGGTCGGTCAGGCTCGCCCCCAGGTCGTGCTCGATCTCGGGCAGGGCGACGTTCACGATCGTGACGTCGAGCAGGAGCATGAACGTCGCGATCGAGACCGTCAGAAGCGTCCACCATTTCCGTGCCATTGTTGTCATCTCCCTCAGTTAGACTTGCGATCAGGGTGGCAGACTATCAGCTAGACTGACAATCAGCAAATGGAGCATCAGCACACCGAACTACCACCTTTGCCCGCGTCGCTACACCGTCGTCTCGGCGCGGTTCTCACCTGGGCCGCCGAGAACGCTCAGGAGGTCGCCAACCGCGCGCTGGGGCCGCTCGGGCTGACCGTCAAACACTTCGGAGTCATGACCTTCCTTCGCTATGAGACGGAGCCCAACGGCGAGCGAGGCTCACTGTCCCAGCAGGCGATCGGAGAGCTGCTGCGCATCGACCGCACGACGATGGTGGCCCTGATCGACGATCTCGAACAGAAGGGCTACGTGAAGCGCGAGCGGAACCCCGACGACCGGCGCGCGTACGTGATCACCCTCACCGCGGCGGGACGGAGAGCGCAGGCGAGGGCCGAGGACGCCGTCGACGCGAACGCCCTGCAGTTCTTCGGACGGCTCTCCGAAGCTGAGCGCGCGAAGCTCCACCGGTTGCTCACACCCCTCATCGAGCGACCCGAGTGACCCCGCTGAGGAGCGGAGGGGGAGGGATTGAACCCTCGAGGGGCTTGCACCCCTACCGAGGACATCACCTTCGCCTACGACCCGGCCAACCTGCCGGCCGATCCGGCGGGCTTCCCGTTCAACGTGGGCGCGGAGAACGCCGACGGCTCCGCCGGCGACCAGATCGCCGGGCTGCCAACCGAAGACCTGCGGGTGACCAGCACCCCAGGCGCCCGGTGGCTCGCTGACCTACAGCTTGAACGTCATCGGTGTGAGTCGTGGCGTGGGCACGGTCCGGACACACCTGACCATCCACTGGTGCGCGGCACGACCACCGACGTCGACCTGATCAACGTGACGCGGTAGGCCACAGGCCTGCTCGACGTTTGGGCCACCCACACCAAGGCCCAGACCGTCGGTCCCAACCAGGCCGGATCATCCTCGGTGGAAGATCGCACTCTGCCCGTCGTACCACCGGCCAGTGCATCATGCGCCGGCGGTGAGACGAACATTGAATGACGCTCGATATCGCGTCCACAGGAACCCCAGGACGATGCCCGCCCCGACGAGCGCAGTGAGGGTCTCGCCAACGCGGCCGAGCCACTCGCCAATGCTGCGGGCATCCAGGAAACCGGGCAGCCTTATCGGCACGGCCGAAGAATAAGGCGCCGCGCCTAGATTCCGTGGAAACGCCCGGCGTCCCGGCCTAGCCCGACTCCACCACAAGCACCATCATCGGGTCGCCGTCCGGGGGCCTCGCTGAGCCGCGTAGCAACGACGCGAAGCGACCGTCCCCCGCCCATCGCGATTAGGTCGCCAGGACGCCAGTCTGGCACCGCTGCCTGGAGCGTTGGCCGCAGTGCGGCAAGCCTCCGGCCGGAGGAGCTGCAGCAAGACCCACGATCCGAACCGTCCTTTGGTGCGGTTTGACTCGGGAAGCTACTGGACTGCTCCGCGTGTGGCGGCGAGCGCCGGGAGCGCGCGGCGCAGGCCACGTACGGCCTGGGCGATTCTCTGCTCGTTCTCGACGAGCGCGAAGCGGACGTGGCCCTCGCCGCCCGGACCAAAGCCGACGCCGGGACTCACCGCGACGTGAGCCTCTCGTGCCACCTTGACCGCGAAATCGAGTGAGCCGGGGGCGCGGTACGGCTCTGGTATCGGGGCCCAGACGAACATCGTCCCCTGCGGGCGGGCCACCTCCCAGCCGATGCGCGCAAGGCCGTCACAGAGAACGTCGCGGCGGGCCCGATAGACCTCGCATACCTCCCTGGGGTGCTCGGCGGCCTCCCGCATGGTGACGATGGCGGCGATCTGGATCGGCTGGAAGGTGCCGTAGTCGAGATAGGACTTGAGCCGTGCGAGCCCCGCGACGATCTCCGCGTTTCCAACCAGGAAGCCAACCCGCCACCCTGCCATGGAGAACGACTTCGTCAGGCTGTAGAGCTCGACCGCGACCTCCTCGGCACCCTCCGCCTGGAGAATCGAAGGTGGCTCGTATCTGTCGAAGGCGATGTCCGCGTAGGCGAAGTCGTGGACGACCGCCAGCTCGCGCTCGCGTGCGAGGTCGACGACCCGCTGCATAAAAGCGAGGTCGACGGTTGCGGTTGTCGGGTTGTGCGGGAAGGAGAGGACGATCGCCCGCGGCCGGGGTCGCGAGCGCTCAACGGTCTCGACCAGGTTTCCGTACAGGTCGCCCTTCCCGCCGAGATCCACCTGGGACACGGTCGCTCCGGCGAACATGGGCGCGAAAAGGTGGATCGGGTAGCTCGGTGTGAGAACGACGGCGCTGTCTCCGGGTTGGACGAGCACCCACATCACGTGAGCGAAGCCTTCCTTCGCCCCGATCGTCACGATCGCCTGCGTCTCGGGGTCGAGCTCGACCCCGAAGCGGCGGCGGTAGAGATCACAGACGGCCGCGCGCAAGTTGGGGAGGCCGCGACTGGCCGAGTAGCGGTGGTTGCGCGCGTTCTCGACCGCCTCGCGCAGCTTCTCGACGGCGACGGCGGGCGAGGGTAGGTCGGGGTTGCCGAACCCGAGGTCGACGATATCCGCGCCTCCGCGCCGCAGCTCGAGCTTCAGCCGGTCGATCGTCGCAAAGGCGTACGGAGGAAGACTCGGCACCCGGCGCAACTCCATACCGAGATAGTGCCGCACGG
>JBKPFE010000094.1:0-4376 GCA_046728705.1 Actinomycetota bacterium | reverse complement strand
GAGCTCGGCGAGCGTCCTGTGGACGATCGTCGCCGTCGCCTCGGCCGGACCGGTACCGGAGAGCTGGCGCTCGGACGTGAACGGCAGACCGCTGACCCGGGCGCCGCGGTAGCCGGCCGCCTCGCCGACGAGCAGGTAGCGGGCATCCGCTCGCCGGGACAGGTAGGCGATCAGGCGCTCGCACCGTAGCTCGGAGCCGGCGTACTGGTTGAACGTCTCGCCGATCTGCGCTTCGGCCAGAGACCCGACGAAGCTCCTTACTCGCACAGAAAGCATCTTCCACGAAGATGCCGTGTGTGCTCGAAGTCTGGACCACGACCGACGGCGGCCAGCAGCCGCTGGAGGTTGCGCACGTGGTCGCCGACTTCATCGGTGCGGCCGAACACTCGCTCGACTTCGCGCACTACGACTTCCATCTGAGCCCCGAGCCCGCGGCGGTCGTTGCGACAGCGATCCGCAACGCTGTTGCACGCGGGGTCGCCGTCCGGTTCCTCTACAACCTCGAGCATCGCAACCCGATCCCGGTTCCGCCCCCGCCCGAACCGGACGGGATCCTGATCGAGTCCCTGGGCGTTCCGGTGCGCCCGATCGCCGGCGTCCCGGACCTGATGCACCACAAGTTCGTCGTACGCGATGGAGCCTCCGTCTGGACCGGCTCGATGAATTGGACCGACGACTCGTTTTCGCAGCAGGAAAACGTGGTCGCAGTGGCGCACTCGAGCGAGCTCGGGTTCCGCTTCACAGAGGACTTCGAACAGCTCTGGCGCACCGGCGTCGTCGATCAGAGCGGGTTCGTCGACACGACACCTGTCCCTGTCGGCCAACATCAAATCCGCACCTGGTTCACGCCGGGCCACGGCGAGGGTCTCTCGGCCCGGATCGGAAAGGCGATCGCGAAAACGAAGCGTCGCGTCCGGATCGCCTCACCCGTGATCACGGCGGCGCCAATCCTCGCCGCCCTTTCTCAGGTGATCTCCGAGAGTCGCGTCGACGTCGCCGGCTGCGTCGACCGGCCGCAGATCGGCGGCGTCATCTACCAGTGGGGCGAGAACGGCAACATCGCTTGGAAGCTGCCGCTGCTCGAGCGTGTGCTTGCGGCGCCGTTCTCGGCCAAGCCGTCGACTCCCTGGGAGCCGACCGGGAGCCTCCACGACTTCATGCACGCGAAGCTGACCGTCGCCGACGACACCGTGTTCCTGGGCAGCTTCAACCTCTCACGATCCGGCGAGCTCAACGCCGAGAACGTGCTCGAGGTCACCGACCCCGACCTGGCGGAGCGCCTGGCCGGCTTCGTGGACGAGGTGCGGGCCCTTTACCCGCGGTTTACTCCCACTCAATCGTCGATGGCGGCTTCGAGCTGACGTCCAACGCGACCCGGTTCACCCCCGGGATCTCGTTGATGATCCGGCTCGAGATCGTCTCGAGGAGGTCGTAGGGCAGCCGGGCCCAGTCGGCGGTCATGGCGTCCTCGGACGTGACCGCGCGGATCACGATCGGATACGCGTACGTACGCTCGTCGCCCTGGACGCCGACCGAGCGGATCGCCGGCAGGACGGTGAACGCCTGCCAGAGCTCGCGGTAGAGGCCTGCGCGCCGGACCTCTTCCTGAAGGATCGAATCCGCGTCGCGCAGGATCTCTAGCCGCTCGTGCGTGACCTCGCCGATGATCCGGATCGCGAGCCCGGGGCCCGGGAACGGGTGGCGCCAGACCATCCGCTCCGGCAGCCCCAGCTCCTCACCCACCCGGCGGACCTCGTCCTTGAACAGCAGCCGCAACGGCTCGACCAGCTCGAAGTCGACCTCCTGCGGCAGCCCACCGACGTTGTGGTGGGACTTGATCTTCGCCGCGACGCCGTCGGTGCCGCCCGACTCGATCACGTCCGAGTAGAGCGTGCCCTGGACGAGGTAGGGGATCCGCCCGAGACGCTGCGACTCCTCTTCGAAGACGCGGATGAACTCCTCGCCGACGCGCTTCCGCTTCTCCTCCGGATCCTCGATGCCCTCGAGGCGGGTGAGGAAGCGGGCCGCGGCGTCGACGTGGACGAGCGGGACCTGGAAGTGCCCTTGAAAGGTCTCGACCACCTGACCCGCCTCGTCCTTGCGGAGCAGGCCGTGGTCGACGAAGACGCAGGTGAGCTGGTCGCCGACAGCCTTGTGCACGAGCAGTGCCGCGACCGCGGAGTCGACACCCCCCGAGAGCGCACACAGCACCCTCGCGCTTCCGACCTGCGCACGAATCCGCTCGACCTGTTCCTCGATCACCGCGGCCGCCGTCCACGTGGGCGGCGCATCCGCGACCCCGTAGAGGAAGTTCTTCAGCACCTCGTTCCCGTGCGGCGTGTGCACGACCTCGGGATGGAACTGGACGCCGTAGAGCCCGCGCTCGGGCGCCTCGAAGGCGGCAATCGGCGTCGACGGCGACGATCCTGTCACGCGGGCGCCCTCGGGCGGAGCGGTCACCGAGTCTCGGTGGCTCATCCAGACAACTTGATCCTCCGGGACATGCTCGAAGAGCGCGCCGCCCATGGCGCGGAGCTCGGTGCGGCCGAACTCGGAGGCACCGGTGCGCTCGACGCGGCCGCCGAGGTCGCGCGCCATCAGTTGCATGCCGTAGCAGATGCCGAGCGTGGGGACGCCGAGCTCCCAGAGGCCGGGATCGACCTCAGGGGCGTCTTCAGCGTAGACCGACGCGGGGCCGCCGCTGAGCACGATCGCGCGCGGGTTGCGCGCCCGGATCGCCTGCGCCGGCGTCTGGTACGAGACCAGCTCCGAGTACACCCTGCACTCGCGCACGCGCCGTGCGATCAGCTGCGAGTACTGCCCGCCGAGGTCGACGACGAGGACGGGCCGGTCCTCGGGCGCCGGCTCGCTGCGCTCGAGTGCGAGCACCTCCGCCACGAGCTATCCCATGCCGACCTTCTGGGCCTGCTGGAGTCCCTTGCCCTCGGTCTTGACTGCCGGCGCGAGCATGATCTCCGCCTTCTGGAAGTCGTGGATGGACTCGTAGCCACACGTCGCCATCGCCGTCCGCAGCGCGCCCATCAGGTTCAGCGTCCCGTCGTTCTCGCGGGCCGGCCCGATCACGATCTCCTCAAGCGTCGCTACCTGCTCGGTCTGCACGCGCGCCCCGCGGGGGAGGGTGGGATGGAACGTCGCCATCCCCCAGTGGAACCCCCGGCCCGGAGCTTCCTTCGCCCGGGCGAGCGGCGACCCGATCATGACGGCGTCGGCGCCGCAGGCGACCGCCTTCGCGATGTCACCGCCGGTCCGCATGCCCCCGTCGGCGATTACGTTCACGTACTGGCCCGTCTCGAGCAGATGCTGGACACGGGCGGCGCTCGCGTCCGAGATCGCGGTCGCCTGGGGCACGCCCACGCCGAGTACGCCGCGAGTCGTGCAGGCGGCTCCCGGCCCCACGCCGACGAGGACTGCCGCGGCACCCGTTCGCATCAGGTGCAGTGCGGTCTGGTACGAGGCGCAGCCGCCGACGATGACGGGGATCGGGAGCGCCGCGATGAACTCCTTCAGGTTGAGGACTTCGCCGTTCGAGGACACGTGCTCGGCCGAGACCACCGTCCCCTGGATGACGAGGATGTCGAGGCCGGCGGCGAGCGCGATCTCGTAGTGGTCGCGCACCCGCTGCGGCGTCAGCGACCCGACCGCCAGCACTCTCCTCGCCTTGATCTCCTCGATCCGCTGCGCGATCAGCCTCGGCTCGACCGGCTGCGCATAGATCTCCTGCATCCCGGCGGTCGCTTTCTCCTTGGGGAACTTGGCGATCTTCTCGAGCTGCGGCTTGGGGTTCTCGTAGCGGGTGAAGATGCCCTCGAGGTTGAGGACGCCCAACCCGCCGAGCTCGCCCAGCTTGATCGCCGTCTCCGGCGAGATCACGCCGTCCATCGCTGAGCCGAGCAGCGGCAGCTCGAGCAGGTGGGGGCCGAGCTTCCAGCCGATGTCGACGTCCTGAGGATCGCGCGTCCGGCGGCTCGGAACGATCGCGATGTCGTCGAAGCCGTACGCCTGCCGCGCCTTCTTGCCCCTGCCGATGTCAACTTCCATGGCGGCTCACTCCCCTAGATGCACGAAGGCCCAGGCTCCTCGCGGTTGCCTGGGCCGAAAGACCTCTCTGTCTCACGCGCTCTCAATCGAGAGATGATCGTAGCTCAGAGCTCGGATGCAACCTTGTCGAAGCTCTCGATCCGGACGCCTTCCTCCAGCCGGGCGATCTCGCGCGGCTCGAAGCGGCCCGCACCGACCTCCTGCACCGCGGCGGCGCCGGCTGCGACGGCCCGCTGCAGCGCCTCTTCAGCCGACCGCCCCTCGTAGCGGGCGGCGACGAAGCCCGCGAGTAGGACGTCGCCGGATCCGACCGGCGA
>JBKPFE010000108.1:0-4798 GCA_046728705.1 Actinomycetota bacterium | reverse complement strand
GTACTCCGGCGACATGTTTCCGATCGTCGCCCGGTCCGCCAACGCGAGGCCGGCGAGACCGTGGCCGAGGTACTCCACGAACTTCCCGACGACGCCGGTCGCGCGCAGGATCTGCGTCACCGTCAGCACCAGGTCGGTCGCGGTCGCGCCCTCGCGGAGCGCGCCGGTGAGCCTGAAGCCGACGACCTGCGGGACGAGCATCGACACGGGCTCGCCCAGCATCGCGCCCTCGGCCTCGATCCCGCCGACCCCCCAGCCGAGCACGCCGAGGCCGTTGATCATCGTCGTATGCGAGTCGGTCCCGACGAGGGTGTCGGGGAACGCCCTGCCGTCGCGAGCCTCGACCACGCGCGCGAGGTACTCGAGGTTGACCTGGTGGACGATCCCCGTGTTCGGCGGCACGACCTTGAGGTTGTCGAACGCCTGCTGTCCCCAGCGGAGGAACGCGTAGCGCTCCCGGTTTCGCTCGTACTCGCGCTCGGTGTTGACGGTGATCGCCATCCGGTTTGCGAACGCGTCGACCTGTACCGAGTGGTCGATCACGAGCTCGGAGGGGAGCCGCGGGTTCGTCTTCGCCGCGTCGCCGCCGAGATCGTGCATCGCGTGGCGCATCGCGGCGAGATCGACGATCGCCGGGACGCCCGTGAAGTCCTGGTGGATCACTCTGGCGGGCGTGAATGCAATCTCACGCGAGGGCTCCTCCTTCGCGACCCACTGCGCGACGGCCTCGACGTTCTCGGGCGTCGAGGTGCGCAGGACGTTCTCGAGCAGAATTTTCAGCGTGTAGGGCAGGCGTTCGACGTCGTGCTGGGCCTGCAGCGGCTCCAGGCGAAAGATCTCGTAGCGCTCGTCGCCGACCTCGAGCGTCGAGCGCGCTCCGAACGCGTCGGCCATACGACCGATGCTAGTTGAGCCAAGCGCCCCGCCCGGCAACGCATGCCGGATTCTGGCCCGCGATCACGCGGCGCCAGAGCCCACCCTCGTCCTCGCCAAGGCTGTTAAAGCCTTGCCTCGGCCGAGTGGGGCCTCTGGCTTGGTACTCGCAACCCAGAACCTCGGCGGCGTTACCGGACGGGGTGCTAGGCGGCGTCGAGAGCGCGCGGCAGTTCTTGCGCGACCGCGCCGGGCTGGATCTCGGCCTCGGTCTCTGCGGCCCGCTCGAGCTTCGTGTCGAGGCGGTCGAGCCGCTTCTCGGCCTCGGCGAAGCGCGACTGCGCGTTCCCGATGTGCTTGCCCACAACCTGGAAGTCGTCGCGGAAGCGCGCGAAGTCGCCTTGGAGCTGCGCGACGTACGCCATCACCTCGTGCGCCCGCTGCTCGATCTGCATCCCCTTGAGCCCAAGGGCGATCACCTGGAGCTGAGAAGTGAAAGTCGTCGGCGAGACCGGGAAGACTCGCTTGTCGTGGGCGTACTGCAGCAGCGCACCGGTCTTCCCACCGACCAGCTCGTAGTAGACCCCCTCGGAGGGGAGATACATGAGGGCGAAGTCGTAGGTTCCCTCATCCGGGCGGATGTACTTCTGCGCGATCGCGTCCACGTGGTTTCTCAGGTCGCGCGAGAACGCCCGCTCGTGGAGGAGCCGCTCGTCGTCCGTCTCGGCATCGGCGAGCCGCTCGAAGTTGTCGAGCGGGAACTTGGCGTCGATTGGAACGAGCCGCTCGACCCGGATCACGGCGTCGACGCGCTCGCCGGTCCTGAAGCCGTACTGGAGCTCGTAGGCGCCCTGCGGCAGCCGGTCGCGGAGCAGGTTGCCGAGCAGCAGCTCCCCGAACCCGCCGCGCGCCTTCGGTGGACGAAGGGCCTGCTCGAGCTTCTTCAGATCGTTCGCGCGCGCGAGGATCTCCGCATTCGCCTGGCCCAGCCGGCCGAGCTGCTGGTGGATGGCACTTGTCGTCTTCGTCGCCGTCTCGAGGCGGCGGTCCATCGTCGCCGTCATCGCCTCCAGGCGGCGGTCGACCTCTCCGTTGCGGTCCGCGAGCTGCCGGGCTGACTCCGAACGCAGCGCCTGGAGCTCCGCGCGGAGTACGCGGAGGACCCGCACAGCGGCGAGCGCCAGAGCGGCTGCGAGCAGGACGAGCAGAATCGATGTCACGATCACCGACCTGTAGACGCTAGGGGGAGGGTCGGACGGCGCAGGGGCGGCCCGAGGCCGCCCCTGCCCGACACGTGGCTATGGCTGCTCGCGCTCGGCTTGGGTGCCCTCGGTGCCGGGCTCTTGCGCCATGCCCTCGGGCCGTGGCTCGGCCATGCCCTCGGTCTCCGGCTGCGCGCCTTCGCGTGGCATCTGCGGTTCGGCGGGCATGTCCTCAGCCTTCTTCTCTCGTCCGAGCAGTCTGTCGAGAAAGCCCATGTCTCCTCCTATCGTGTTGCGGCCCTGCGAGTATGGGGCATCGGCCCGGGCGGCGCCAGGTGCTAGCTACCATGGGCGCCGCGTTGGCCAAGAAGACACGTACGCCTCTGCCGCCGAAGCCGAAGCGGCCCGTCCAGGCGCCGAAGCTTCGCACCACCCCGCGCGACCCGCGCCGGAGCAGGATTGTCATCTACGCGCTAGCGGCGTCCGCAGTCGTGATTGCCGGGATCGTCGGCGCCTGGCTCGCCTTCGGAGGCGGCGGAAGCGGGGGAGGCTCCGACGACGCTGTCGCGGAGCTCCGCGCGGCCGGGTACACGTACACACATCCGCCTTCCCAGGGTCGTACGCACGTCCCGGCTCTGCCGGCCAACTTCAAACCGAACTCTGTACCTCGCTCGAGCGGCCCACACTCCAACCAGACGATCATCTACGGCGCCTACACGGAAGAAGTCCCCGAGCTGAACGCTGTCCACAACCTCGAGCACGGCGCCGTGATCATCTATTTCGGGCCGCAGGTCCCGCAGAGCACGATCGACGAGATCAACGCGTTCTACAACGAGGACCCGAATGGGCTGATCGTCTCCAAGCACTCGAAGCTCGGCGACGAGATCGCCCTGGTCTCCTGGACGCACGTCGCCCGCGGGAAATCCTTCGACGAGGACCTGACGAACAAGTTCATCGACGCGTTCGGCTTCAAAGGCCCGGAGTCGTGCAAGAACGACATCGAGCAGGGCTGCTTCCGCAAGGACAACATGAAGCCGGGAGGTCCCTAGGTCGCTCGCTATCCTTGCGCCGGCCGGGGTGGCGAAACTGGTCATACGCGCCTGACTTAAAATCAGGTGTCCCCCTTGGGGGCGTGCGGGTTCGACTCCCGCCCCCGGCATGCTTCTCCTACTCGCAATCCTCGTGGCGGTTTTCTGGCTCCCGGCGCCATGGGGCTACATCGTGGTGGTCGCAGCAGCGGTGGTCGAGCTAGCCGAGGTCGGCGTCTTCATCTGGTACTCGCGGCGACGGCGAGCGACAACCGGAGCAGAGGCGCTTCCGGGCGCCACTGGAACGGTGGTCGAGACCTGCCGCCCGCTCGGTCTGATCCGCGTCGACGGCGAGCTCTGGCGGGCGCGCTGCGACGAAGGCGCCGATCCGGGGGAGACCCTCGTCGTCGAGTCGCTTGGGCCCGATCTGACGCTGATCGTGCGGAAGGCGCCCATCTAGACTCCCGCCGTGGCCAAGCTCGACGAAACGTCGGTCGAGCGGCTCGCCCTCGAGTGGGATACGCCGCTCTTCCGCATGGCGCTCGGACAGTTCGAGCAGGCGCTCGAGCACGCCGACGTGCCCGATTTCGTCGCCGCGCGCCTGCGGGTGCCTGAGCGCTCGACGATCGTCGGCGTCCCGATCCGGCGTGACGACGGAACCTTCACCGTCTTCCCCGGCTACCGGGTGCAGCACTCGACCGTGCTCGGCCCGACGAAGGGTGGGATCCGCTACGACCTCCACGTCGATCTCGGCGAGTGCGCGGCGCTCGCGATGTGGATGACCTGGAAATGCGCGCTGCTCCAGCTGCCGTACGGCGGCGCCAAGGGCGGCGTGCGCTGCAACCCCCGCGCGCTGTCCGCCGACGAGCTGCAGCGGCTGACGCGGCGACTCACGATCGAGCTATTGCCGGTGATCGGCCCTGAGGAGGACATCCCGGCCCCGGACATGGCCACGAACGAGCAGACGATGGCCTGGATCATGGACACCTACTCGATGCAGGTCGGCCACGCCGTCCCCGAGATCGTGACGGGAAAACCAATCACGATCGGGGGCTCGGTCTTCCGTCGCGAGGCGACCGGAGCCGGCGTCGTGATGGTCATCGAGCGGGCGTGCGAGCGGCATGGCTGGCGGCTGGCGGGCCAGCGTTGCGTCGTCCAGGGATTCGGCAACGTCGGCGGCGTCGCGGCGCGCGAGCTGGACGCTCGCGGCGCGACGGTGACGGCCGTCTCGGACATCTCCGGCGGGGTCTTCAACGAGCGCGGGCTCGACCTCCATGCCGTCGTCGCGTGGATCCAGGAAAACGGGTCGCTCGAGGGCTATCCCGACGCCGAGCACGTCTCGAACCCGGAGCTGCTCGAGCTGCCGTGCGACATCCTCGTGCTCGCTGCGCTCGAAGATCAGGTGACGAGTGAGAACGCTGGCCGGATCGAGGCCCGGATGGTCGCCGAGGGTGCGAACGGCCCGACATCGATCGAGGCCGATGCGATCCTGGCCGACCGCGGGATCCACGTTCTCCCCGACATTCTCACCAACGCCGGTGGGGTGACCGTCTCGTACTTCGAGTGGGTCCAGGATCTCGGCCGTCTGTTCTGGTCGCGGGAGGAGATCCGGGAGAAGCTCGCCGAGAAGCTCGGGGACGCCTTCGACCGGGTCTGGCAGCTGACCGACCAGCTCGAGCTCACGCCGAGGCGCGC
>JBKPFE010000308.1:0-3144 GCA_046728705.1 Actinomycetota bacterium | reverse complement strand
ACGCCGGTGCAAGCGACGTGAAGTCCGGGTCAAGAATTGCGATCAGAAGCTCGAGCGGCGCGAGGAGGAGCGCGACGACGAGCAACGTGCGCCAAAAGCGCGCGAGGAAGAGGCGCCAGACTTCTCCGACGACGCCGGCGATCAAGCCGATCTAGGCGACGTCGGCGGCCCAGTCGCCGTACAGGGCGGTGTAGAGCCCGCGGCGGGCCATGAGCTCGTCATGGGATCCCTGCTCGACGATCCGCCCGTGCTCGAGCACGACGATCAGGTCGGCGCCGCGGATCGTCGAGAGGCGGTGAGCGATCACGAACGCGGTCCGCCCGGCGAGAAGCGTCCGCAGCGCGGCCTCGATCTTTCGCTCCGTGCCGATGTCGACGGACGACGTGGCCTCGTCGAGGATCAGGATGCGGGGATCGGCGAGCAACGCCCGCGCGAAGGCCACGAGTTGCCGCTGGCCGAGCGAGAGCCTGGTGCCGCGCTCCTGGACGTCGGTCTCGTAGCCGTCCTCCAGCCGCATGATGAACTCGTGCGCGCCGACGGCCGAGGCAGCGGCACGGATCTCCTCGTTGGTCGCGTCGGCTCGTCCGAAGGCGATGTTGTCGCGCACCGAGCCGGCGAACAGGAAGCCCTCCTGCGGGACGATGCCGAGCTGACGGCGGAGCGATTCCTGCGTCACCTCGCGGAGGTCAGTACCGTCGACCGTGATCGACCCGTCGCGCGGGTCATAGAAGCGGGCGAGCAGCTTGGCGATCGTCGACTTGCCCGCGCCGGTATGGCCGACGAGCGCGACCGTGGTTCCGGCCGGCACGTCGAGATCGAGCCCGTGGAGCACCTCGGGGCCTTCTCCGTAGCCGAACCGGAGGTTTCGGAGCTCGACGTGGCCGTCGATTTGGCCGAGCTCGCCTGCACCCGGTCGGTCACGAACCTCGGGCTCCTCGTCCAGCACGTCCATGATCTTGTCCAGCGCGGCGACGGCCGCGAGGAACGTGTTGTAGAGCTGCGAGAGCTGCTGCACCGGGTCGAAGAAGTTCGAGACGTAGAGGATGAACGCGAAGAGCGTCCCGACGGTGAGCTCGCCGCCCGCGACGAGATAGCCGCCGTAGCCGAGCACCACCGCCGTCGCGACCGCCGAGAGGAAGTCGACGAACGGGAAGTAGAGGCCGTTCGTGACCACGGTCTGCTGGTTCGCGGCCCGGTAGTGCGCGTTGACCTCCTCGAAGTTGCGTCGGCGGGCCGACTCGCGCGTGAACGACTGCACGACGCGCATGCCGGCGATGTCCTCGGCGAGGGTGGCGGTGACGAGGCCGAGCCGTTCGCGGACGGCCCGGTAGGCGCGGGAGCTCCGAATCCGGAAGATGGCGGTCGCGATCGCCATCGCGGGGATGACGGAGAGCGTGGCGAGCGCCAGCCGCCAGTCGAGCCAGAAGAGCACGGCCGCCGAGCCGACGAGGAGAAGCGTGTTCTGAACGAGGGTCGTGACGCCGTCGGTGACGAGCTGGTCGAGTGCGTCGACGTCGTTCGTCAGGCGGCTGATGATGACCCCGGCCCGGTTGCGCTCGTAGAAGCCGAGCGAGAGGCGTTGAAGGTGGCGGAAGAGCCTGTTACGGAGGTCGGCGAGAATGCGCTCCCCCGTCCAGCCGGTGAAGTAGGTCTGCGCGGCCGAGGTGGCGAGGTTCGCGAGGCCGGCGACGACGAAGAGGGCGACGATGACGGTGAGGGCCTGGAGATCCTGCTGGCGGATGCCGTCGTCGAGCGCGAGCTTGGCCAGATAGGGCGGGACGAGCGCAGTGAGCGTGGCGGCGAGGAGGGAGAGGATCGCCAGCGCCGTGCGCAGCTTGTACGGCGCGGTCAGCCGGGCGAGCGTCGAGATGCGGCGTGCCGTGCGCTGCCAGGACCAGTCCTCGACCTTGACGTCACGCCGGACCGAGAGGTGCGACCCGGGCTGCCAGACCTTCATCCGGCCTGCCTCCGGATACCGTTGCGGCGTGCCCTTAGATGTTCACGCGCGTCTGCAGCGGGAGACCCCACCTCCCCGACCCATGGCGCGAGCCTAGCGGCAAGCTCCGCGCGCGTGGGTGACGCGTGTGTGCCGAGACCGTGTCGCTGAGTAGGGCCGATCACGCCGTCGCCTCCGCCGGCGCTACCGAGTCCGCGCGTCCCTCGACCCGGGCCGCAAACTCGCTCTCGAGTAGCCCATGGTCGTAGATCTCGCGATACACCGAGCTGCGCTCGAGCAGGTCATCGTGCGTCCCGCGCGCTGCCACTCGTCCCCGGTCGAGCACGACGAGCTCGTCGGCCAGCGCCAGCGTCGAGAGGCGGTGCGCGATGATGATCGTCGTCCGGCCTTGCATCGCAGCTCGCAGCCCGAGCCGGATGCGCGCCTCAGTCGTCGCATCCACCGAAGCGGTGGCGTCGTCGAGGATCAGGATCCGCGGGTCGAGGATCAGCGCCCGCGCGATCGCGATCCGCTGGCGCTGGCCGCCGGACAGAGTGATCCCCCGCTCGCCGATGACCGCGTCGTAGCCGTCCGGTAGCTCGTCGATGAACTCCGCCGCCTGCGCGAGGCGCGCGGCCTCGTCCACCTGCTCGTCTGTTGCGTCCGGTCGGCCGAACGCAATGTTCTCGCGCACGGTCGCCGAGAACAGGAACGGATCCTGGGCGACGATCCCAATCTCTCGGCGCAGCGCCGTGAGCTTCGCAGCCCGGACATCGAGGCCGTCGATCGAGATCCGGCCGGCGGTGACGTCATAGAAGCGGGGCATGAGCGAGGCGACGGTCGTCTTCCCGGAGCCCGTGTGCCCGATCAGGGCGACGGTCTTCCCGGGCTCGAGCTCGAGGTCGATCCCGTGGAGCACCGGCCGGCGCCCGTCGTAGCCGAACGACACGCTCTGAAACCGGACTCGGCCGTCGCCTGCAGGCAGCTCGACGGCGTCGGGTCGGTCGGACACCTCCTCCGCCTCGTCCATCACTTGGAAGATCCGCTCTCCGGAGGCCGTGGCCCGCTGCGCCTGGCCGATCCACATGCCGAGCATCCGCAACGGCATCACGAGCATGGCGACGAGGATGTTGAACGTGATGAACGACCCGAGCCCGAGGCTGCCGTTCACGACCATCCGGCCGCCGACGAGCAGGACGACCGCCTGG
>JBKPFE010000290.1:0-1453 GCA_046728705.1 Actinomycetota bacterium | reverse complement strand
GGCGCCATGGCGGGTCAGCCGGGAGGCGACCCAGCCAATGCGCTCGATGTTCGTGTCGCGGTCCTCCTTCGAGAAGCCGAGGCCTTTCGAGAGGTGCGTGCGAACGACGTCGCCGTCCAGGTACTCGACGAGGTGGCCGCGCCGCTCGAGCTCGGGGCCGACGAGCTCGGCGATCGTGGTCTTGCCCGCGCCGCTGAGTCCGGTAAACCAGAGGGTGAAGCCGTCAGGCATCGGTCTCCTTCGCATCGATGGGCGTGTCCAGATGGATGCCGCACTCGAGCTTGTCCGAGCCGGCCCAGCGTCCGGCCCGCTCCTCCTCGCCGGGCGCCGTCGGTCGGGTGCAGGGCATGCAGCCGATCGACCGGTAGCCGGCCTCGTGGAGCGGGTTGAAGGGGATCTCGTTGACCTGGATGTAGCCCCAGACGAGGCGCTCGTCCCAGTCGACGAGTGGGTGGATCTTCCAGACGCCGTAGCGCTCCGACCACTGCACCTTGGGCGTTTTCGCGCGCGACGGCGACTGGTCGCGGCGAATGCCGGAGATCCAGGCGCCGTAGGGCTTAAGCGCCGCGAGCAGCGGCTCGACCTTGCGGATGTGGCAGCAGCGGTCGGGATCGCGCTCCCAGAGGTTCGGCCCCTCTTGCTTGTGCTGCTCGGCCACGGTGATCACGGGCGGCGGCGGAAGCAGCTCGAGGCCGTAGCGCTCGACGAGCCGGTCGCGGGTCTCGTAGGTCTCGCGGAAGAAGAGGTGCGTGTCGAGCTCGATGATCGGGATATCGAGCCCGAGCTCCGAGACCATGTGCACGAGCACCGACGACTGCTTCTGCCAGGAGCAGGTCAGGCAGAGCTGCTCACCGAACTCTTGGTGGGCCCAGCGGAGCAGCTCCTCCGCCCGCATGGCCTCGAAGTCGAGCTCAGGAAGTTGGGGCGACGCGGTCGCCAAGGAGTACCTCCTGGATCGTGTCGGCGCGGAGCCCAAGCCGGAGCGTCTCGAGTGGAATGACCTCCTCGGGCGGGATGTTCCCGAGGTTGACCTCAGGGCCGAAGGTCTTGACGAACCAGGCTTGGGCCGGCTTCGTCGGCGCTTCGAAGATCAGATCGGACACGTCGATCTCGTGAGCGATCTCGTCGATCAGGCCGGTCCGCATCTCGCCCGTCGGCCGGAAGATCCCGGCGGTGCCGCCCTCGCGCGCCTCGGTGATCACCTTCACGGCGCCCGCGTCGAGCTCCTCCTTGATCCATTCGACCCACAGGTAGGGAGCGAAATTGACGTCGGCATCTTTCGACCCCACCTCGGAGAGGACGATGAAGTCGTGCGAGAACTCGGCGATCAGCTCGAGCTTTCGCTCGCGCGGGATCTCCACCGCACCGTCGGAGATCTCGACGTGGGAGAAGCGCTGCTCGGCAAGCCAGCGCCTGTACTCGTCCAGCTTGTCGCGCGCGAAGACGGCCTCGA
>JBKPFE010000359.1:0-18771 GCA_046728705.1 Actinomycetota bacterium | reverse complement strand
CCATCGAGTCGATGGGCCGCACAGCGCTATGCCATCCGTTCGTGCCGGTCAGGAAACGCGGACGTAGACGCCGCGGTTGTTGACCCGGTAGATCCCGAAGTTGGCCGGGGACTCCATGTCGCCGGGCCCGAGCACGCCCTTCCGCCTCTGGACGAACTTGATCCGGAAGCCGACGAACGACTGTGCTTTCGGAATGTTCGTCTGGTTGACGAACCTCCGAACCTCGGCTCGCGTCGCCGTGCCGTTGGCACAGGCCTTGTCGATCGCTCGCCCGACCACGTCGGCCGCCTGGAAGCTCGGGAGGCCGAAGAGCTCGCTCTTACCCCCACCGGGGCCGCGGCGGTACGCCGCGATCACTCGGTTCGTCAGGTTGATCGGGAAAAACGAGACGTATGAGCCCGGGATCCTGAAGGTGTCCGGGTCGAACAGCCCGTCGGAGCCGAACAGGATCGCCTGCTTGCCCTGGGAGCGAAGCGCCTGGCCGAAGAGCTGCGCCTTCGGGGCCAGCTGCCAGGGGATGTACACCGACTGCGTGCTCGCCGGGATCCGGGCTGCGAGCGATGAGAAGTCGGTCGTGTCCGCCTCGTTCACAGACTCGCGCTGAACTGTCACGCCGGCGCTCCTGAGGCGGCTCTGGACTGTGTCCGACAGCCCGGTGCTGTACGAGTTCTGCGCGTCCACGACGACGACTCTGGTATGGCGCAGCACCTGGCGGATGTAGTTCGCCACCCGCGGGCCCTGCTGGTCGTCGTTCGGGACGACGCGGAAGAAGTATCCGCGCCGGGTGCCGTCGGTCGTCAGGCTCGTGCGGGTCGCGGAGCCCGAGACGTACGCCAGCCCGCCACGGCGGAGCGGCGCGGACGAGACCTGGACCTCCTGGCTACCCGCCGGGCCGACCATGCCCAGGATCCGCGAGTTCGAGGCCAGCCGCTCGGCAACCTGGATCGCCTGCGCGGTGTCGGGTAGCTGCGTGTCGCCGACAACCGCCCGGAACTTCGTCCTCGGGTGCGACGCGTTGTAGCGGGTGATCCAGAAGCGGGCCCATCGTGCCTGCTGAGAGCCGATCGAGGCCGCCGCGCCGGTGACGGGCGCGGCGATGCCGAGCGACCGGGTTCGGCCGCAGGTGATCAGCGTCTGGTCGCTTACGGTCGGCGACTTGGCCGCCGCAGTCGATCCGCCGGCGGTGCTCGTCGCCACAGCGAGCGCTGTGAGCGCAGTGAGCGCCGACAGGATCGGAAACAAAGCCTTTCTCATCCTTCCTCCTTGTAGTTCCGCGGAGGTTCCGCAGAGATTGTCATTCTGACTCGTACGCCCTCGAGGCGGGATCGCCTGAGGGATGAAACACCCCGAGCACGCGCATAGACCCCTTTCCGGTGTTTTCCAGGCAGTGCTCGGCAAGCGGCGGCAGGTGCATGGCCGACCCTGGGCCGATCACCGTCTCTAGCCCGCCGAGGTGGAGGATTCCTTCTCCATCGATTACATAGACGATCTCGTCGTAGGAATGGCTGTGCGTCGGTGCGCGGCCCGGAGGGATGACGCCGACGAACTGCGTCACGTCGGGGCAGCCGACGTCTTGGTTCACGAGGTACCGGAACTCGCGGTCGGCTCCCGCCTCGAGCGCCGGCTGGTCGGCGTACCTCACGGTCCGGCGAGCCGGATCGATCGCCGGGACGTCCTCCTGCGGCGCCTCGACCACCACGATCACGAGCTCTTCCGGACCGGGGTTTTCCAGCTCGTACTCCTCGCCTGCCACGACGTACGCGCCCATGTCGGGCTCGAGCTCGTGCGCCTGTCCCGCGACCTGAAGTCGCCCGCGTCCGGACACCACGAACAGCAGCTCCTGCGAGCCCTCGAGGCCGCGCGGCCCGGAGCGCCCCGGCGGGCAGCGGACGACCCGCTGAGCGAGACGTTCGGAGCCGTGCCGGCGGTCGATCGTGACGGCTACGTCGGCGTTGTCGATCGCTCGACCACCTCCTGTACGTGGGAGCGAATGTCGTCGACCGACCAGAGCTCCTGGATGACACCGTTCTCGTCGACGAGCACCGTTACCCGCGCGGCCATGTCGCCGTACTCGCCGTAGTTCTTCATCAGCCCGAGCTGGTTCGTCAGCGCGCCGTCCTCGTCGGAGAAGAGCGGGAAGTCGAGCTCGCAATCCGCCGCGAACTGCGCGTTGGCGTCCTCCGAGTCGATGCTCACTCCCACCAGGCGGACGCCGGCCGCGTGCAGGCGCGGAAGGGAGCGGTTGAAATCGTTCGCCTCGAGGGTGCACCCCTCCGTTCCGGCTCGCGGATAGAAGTAGACGACCACCGGGCCGTCGCCGGTTGCGAGACCGAGCTGCTCGATCGGAAAGCGATCACCCACCTGCACGCTGCGATTCTCGCACCCCTTCCTCCAAAAAGCCTCCAACTGAACGAAGCCTTGTGCCGTCGGGCCGCGCTGGGCGGCGCGAGGCGGCGTCCTCGGTCTCGCCCGTATCCTCCGGATACGAACGAGACGCTGCGTCCTTGCCTCGCACCACCCATCACACCCCGACGACGAAGCGTCATTCAGTTAGAGGCTCTATTCAGTTAGAGGCTCTATGCGAGGATCGGTTCGATGCCACCGCCCTTCCGGATCGGGGTCATGCAGCTGACGATGGAGCCGCTCGACGAGATGCTCGAGGCGGCGCGAGTCATGGATTCGGCGGGCATGGACACGATCTGGCTGGCCGAGGCCTATCCGTGGTGGCGCAAGCACGGCATGGAGGCACGGTCATCCACGGTCGTCTCCGCGCTGATGGCGCAGGCGACGGAGCGGCTGACGATCGGCTGGGGAATCATCTCGCCGTTCACCCGCCATCCCGTGCAGGCGGCGATGGACGCCCGCGTCGTCCAAGAGGCCGCGGGCCCGGGGCGGTTCCTGCTCGGCTTCGGGACGTCGAAGATCTTCCTCAACAACACGAAGCAGCAGACCAACCGCACGCTTGGCCCGATGCGTGACGCCGTGCGGATCGTGAAGGGCGTCCTCTCGGGCGAGCCCTTCGAGTACGACGGCGAAACGTGGAGCGCCGATGTTCCCGGGCTCCAGGACGAGGCGCACACACCGCGAGAGGTGCCGCCGGTCTATGTCGCGGCGACGGCGCCGAAGATGCAGGCTCTTGCCGGCGAGATCGGCGATGGCTGTCTGACGCCGTCGATCACGACCCCTGCATTCGTGCGCTACACCCGGGACAACGTCGGTCGTGACATCGACATCGGCTGCACCGTGGTCGCCTCGATCGGCGAGGACCGGGACGAGGGACGGGACGGCGCGCGGGAGATCGTCGGCATGTACCTCGCGAACAAGGTTCAAAACATCCAGGGCTCTGCGGACACGCTGCTCGCCCTCGCCGGGATCGAGCAGGACGAGATCCGACCCGTCGCGGAGGCGATGGAGCGCGGCGGACGCCTGGCGGCCAAGGAGGAGGTCACGGACGAGCTGCTGGACAAATGCAAGCCGATCGCGGGAACGCCGGACGACTGCATCGCGGCGATCGAGGAATACCGCGCCGCCGGCTGCACGCACGTCATGCTCGAGCTGTGGGGCGACAAGCGGCACGAGCAGATCCGGATGTTCGGCCAGAGCGTCCTCCCGCACGTCCGATGATCGACGAGCGGCGTCTGGTCGACCTGGCCATCCGGCTCGTCTCCACTCCGTCCTTCACCGGCTCGGAGGAGGAATGCGCCCGGGTGCTGGCGCGCGAGCTCGAGGACCTCGGGTTGCAGGTGATGTGGCAGCAGGTCGAGGAAGGTCGGGCGAACGTGGTCGGCACCTGGCCTGGCGATGGCGGTCCGACGCTGATGTTCAACGGGCACACCGACACGTCGTACTCGGGCGAGGAGCCGTGGCTCCGCGACATTCCCGGCTTCCGACCCGAGGGCTTCGAGCGGGACGGCCGGATCTACGGGCTCGGCATCTCGAACATGAAGGGTGCGCTCGCCTGCTACGTCGAGGCCGTTCGGTCGCTGATGGAGGACGGTGTGCGGCTCCGCGGCGACGTGATGATCGCGGCGGTCTGCGGCGAGATCGAGAAGACGCAGCAGGGCGAGGCGCAGGGTGCCGAGTACCGTGGCTACGCGGCGGGGTCCCGGTACCTCGTCGGCCATGGCGGCGCCGCCGATGTCTGCATCCTCGGCGAGCCCACCGAGAACAAGCTCGTGCTGGCGCACTTCGGGACCTTGTGGCTGCGGCTTCGCGTGCAGAGCCCATTCGTCCACACCGCTTTCTCGATGGGGCGGATCGAGGAGAACTCGATCGTGAAGATGCGAGGTGTGATCGACCGGGTCCTGGATTTCCTGCCGGCGTGGGAGCGCGATATGTCCTACGGAGACGTGCCCGGAGTGGGGAACATCGGCGCCGTCCAAGGAGGCTTCGGCTGGCGCGCCTCGCGCACGCCCCACGCTACCGACCTCTTCCTCGACCTGCGCGTCCCGCCGGACGTCCCTATGGCCGACGCGAGGAGAAGGGCGCTCGAGTTCGCGCGCGGGCTCGAGGGGGTCGAGGCCGAGGTCTACGTCACTGCGCCCGGCGCCGAGATCGACGAGGACAGCCCAGTCGTGGGCGCCGTCGCCGAGGCCCACGAGGAGGTCTTCGGCGCCGCGCCGGAGCGGGACGTCACCCGCTGGTTCTCGGACGCCTCGGTGCTCTCCCGCTACGGGATCGCGACGCTCAACTACGGAACCTCGTCGGGGCTCCCCGACGCCGAGTTGGGCGAGAACCTCGAGATCGACGGGCTCGTCAAGACGGCCGAGGTCTACGCCCGGGCGGCGCAGAGGATCTGCGGATGAAGCTCGTCACCTACGACGGCGGCAGGGTCGGGCGGGTCGAGGGCGAGGAGATCGTCCGGCTGGACGTCGCCGACATGCGGACGTACTTCGAGCACGGCGGAGCGGACGAGCAGGGCGAGCGGACACCGCTCGGCGAAGCCGACTTCGAAGCCCCGATCGTCCCGAGGAAGTTCTTCCACACGGCTGGCAACTTCCGGGAGCACGAGGAGGAGTCGAAACGCGTCGACTGGTCGCACGCGATCGCGCCCTGGATCATCTTCTTCCAGAATGTCGACGCGATCGTGGGCCCAGACGAGCCGGTCGTCTACCCGGAGCACCTGACCGAGGAGCTCGACTACGAGCTCGAGCTTGCCGTCGTGATCTCAAAGGCGGGCAAGTGGTTCACGGCCGAGGAGGCGATAGAGCATGTGGGCGGTTACGTGATCTTCAACGACATCACGGCGCGCGACATCCAGCGGCGGGAGATGGAGTCCGGCGTGTTCTCGTTCTGCAAGGCGATCGACACCTTCTGCCCGCTCGGCCCGTGGATCGTGACGCCTGACGAGATCCCCGACCCGCACGACCTCGCGATGGAACTGCGGGTGAACGGGGAAGTGCGGCAGACGTCCCACTCGGGCCGGATGTCCGTCACGATCCCGGAGATCCTGGCGCACTACTCGGCGCTCGGGTACAGCGCCGGCGACGTCGTCTCGACCGGCACCGTCAGCGGCGTGGCGGGCTTCAGCGAGGACGCCGCGTCGCTCTACCTGAAGCCGGGCGACGTGATGGAGGCGGAGATCGAGCGGATCGGCGTGCTCCGCACCCCCGTCGTCTCGTGGGAGGAGGCGCACGGCGAACCGGCGCCCGAGCGCGTCCGCTGGTGAGCTGGCCGCGAGACGATGCGAAGCTCGCGCGGGTTCGCGCGCTGATGGTGGAAGAGGAGCTCGATGCGCTTGTGGTCCGGGCGCCCGACAACGTCCTGTACATGTCGAACTTCTGGGGGATGAAGGGGTATGACGCCGTCGTCTTTCCGCGGGAAGGCGACCCGACGTTAATCTGTCTCGAGGCCTCGGCTGACGACGCCGCGCGCATGGCCTGGACGGACGAGGTCCGATTCTTCCGGGGCTACGACGAGCGCGATCCGCGGCCGCCGCCGGCACGCGCGCTGGAGTTGGCGCTCGAGGCCTCGAAGCCGTACGGGCGGATCGGGCTCGAGCTCTCACTCGGCACCCAGGCCTCCGACCGTATGGTCGGCGAGCCGACGACGTATACGAAGGCCTGGTTCGACGCCTGGCCCGGCGCGGCCGACGCAGCCCCGCTGCTCGCGAGAGTCCGAGCGATCAAGACCGCGCAGGAGCTCGAGCGCATGCGCCTCGCGAACGACATCGCCGCCGCGGCGATGGAGCATGTCCGCCGCGAGCTCCGGCCAGGAACGAAGGAGAGCGAGGCGGCCGCGTTGTGGAACGGCTTCGTCCACGGCGAGGGCACGGGCTGGGAAGGGAAGGTCGAGCTCGCGCTCGGCTTCTCACTCGTCTGGTCGGGCCAAGGGATCCGCACGTTCACTGCAACCGCCGACCGGCCTGTCCAGGAGAACGAGCCAACCCTCTTCGAGATCTGGGTCTGCGCCGACGGCTATTGGTGCGATCACACGAAGAACCTTTGTCCCGGTCAGTTGACGCCCGACTACGAGCGCCTTCGTGAGAGCCTGATGGGCGTGTACGAGTGGGCGATCGACCACTGCCGTCCAGGTGCGAGCCTGCCTGATCTCGACCGGCTGGTCCGCGACGGGATTGCGGAGGCCGGGTATCCCGGTCAGCCGCCCCATCCGATCGCCCACGGCGTCGGCGCGCGGGCTCACGAGCCGCCGTACGCACACCAGGCGGGGACGGGCACAATCGAGGAGGGCATGGTGCTCGCGATCGAGCCCGGCGCCTACTGGGCAGGCGGCGGCGGCCTGCGCGTGGAGGACAACTTCCTGATCACCGCCGACGGCGCCGAGAAGCTCTCGCCGTTCCCCGACGGAGTCGTCCGGTGATCTGGACCGGCGCTCTCAACAGACCCCACGAGTTGCAGGCGGAAGTCGGCTTCTACGACACCACGCTGCGTGACGGCGAGCAGACGGTCGGCGTCGTCCTCATGCCCGAAGAGAAGCTCGAGATCGCGCGCGCGCTCTCCGAGGCGTGCGTGGAGCGAATCGAGGCCGGCTTTCCGCGTGTCTCCGCCGACGACTGGGCGGCGGTCAAACTGATCTCGGAGGCCGGCCTCGACGCGCAGGTCTGGGGCTTCTCCCGGGCGGTTCGGGCCGACGTCGAGGCGCTCGTCGAGCTCGGAGTTCCGGCCAGCGTCATCGAGTCGCCGATCTCGGAGCTGAAGCTCCGCGCCCTCGGCATCTCGCGCGAAGAGATGCTGAACCGGATTCGCGCGGCGGTCTCGTATGCGGCCGAGAACGGCATCCTCGTCGCGTACTTCGGCGTCGACTCGACCCGCGCTGAACCGGACTTCTTCGACGCCGCCTACGCGGCCGCCGTCGAGGCTGGAGCGGCCGAGGTAGTCGTCGTCGACACGATCGGCGTCGCCGGCCCCGAGGCGGTCGGCGAGCTCGTCGGGCACACGCGCGAGCGTCTGCCGGACGTCCCGATCCACTTCCACGGGCACAACGACTTCGGCCTCGCGACTGCGAACGCGGTGGCCGCCGTGAAGGCGGGCGCCCGGTGGATCCATGGAACGGTGAACGGGATGGGTGAGCGGGCCGGGAACGCCAACCTCGGCGAGGTCGCGCTCACTCTCCGCGCCGTCTACGGCGTCGAGACGGCGCTCGACCTCACCAAGGCTCGCAGCCTTGCGGATCGCGTCCAGGAACTCTCGGGCTACGAGCTCGAGCCGTGGAAGCCGCTCACGGGCGAGAACCTCTTCCGGCGGGAGAGCGGGGCCGTCGCGAGCCAGTTCCACGACCCCGAGGCGATCGAGCCGTACTCGTCCGAGCTCGTCGCCGCCGA
Organism: Actinomycetota bacterium; assembly: GCA_046728705.1. Classification (GTDB taxonomy): domain Bacteria; phylum Actinomycetota; class Thermoleophilia; order Gaiellales; family Gaiellaceae; genus JACDAN01. The sequence goes on along the minus strand of JBKPFE010000359.1, from coordinate 10,991 downwards.
CCGCGGCATCGTCCTCGGAAAGAAGAGCGGCCTCGACTCGATTCGGATCAAGGCGGACGAGCTCGGGCTGGACCTTCCAGAGGAGCGGCGAGCCGACGTGCTCGCCGCCGTGAAGAAGCTCGGCACGGAGAAGCGAGGCCTCGTCACCGACGACGAGTTCCGGAGGCTGGCGCGGTAAAGGGCGAGGACTACGACGCCGTCGTCGTCGGCAGCGGGATCAACGGTCTCGCCTGCGCGGCGCTGCTCGCGCGCGACGGCTGGCGGGTCTGCATGCTCGAGCGAAACGACTGGTTCGGCGGGGCGATCAAGACCGACGAGATCACCGTGCCGGGCTTCCGGCACGACGTCTTCAGCGCCTGGCATCCGCTCTGGGTGGGGGGCCCGGCGCACGCGGCGCTCGCGGACGACCTCACGAGGCACGGCCTCGAGTACGTCAACACCGATCTGCCGACCGGGACGCTCTATCCCGACGGCGAGAGCGCCTTCCTTCTGCGCACGGCGGACGAGAACGCGGCCGAGCTTGACCGCCATCGTCCCGGCGACGGAGAGGCATGGCGCGCGATGCTCGGTGAGTTCTTACCCAATGCCGACCTCGCGTTCGGAATCCTCGGTACCGAGCTCTGGTCGCGTCACGGCGGCGGCCTGGGCGTGAAAGCGGTGCGCCGCCTCGGCCGGCAGGGCGCGGCCGAGTTCGCGGGCCGGCTGCTCGTCTCGGCGAGGGACTGGCTCCAGACGACGTTCGGGTCGGAACGCGCACACGGCCTGCTCGCGCCGTGGGTGCTTCACACGGGTCTCGGCCCAGACGCGGCCGCCTCGGGCTACATGGCGCAGGTGATCGCCGTCGCCGTCCAGGAGGGCGGGATGCCGATCCCGCGTGGCGGGGGCCAGAAGCTCGCCGACGCGCTGGTGGCGCTGATCCGGGGGAGCGGCGGCACGTGCGAGACCGGTGTGCACGTCGAGCGGGTGTTCAGCGGCGGCGTGCGGACGGCGGAAGGCGAGACGGTTACGGCCGCGCACGCGGTGATTTGCAACGTGACGCCGACACAGCTCTACGGCGACTTGCTGGAAGGCTTCGAGGACAAGGCCACGCGGTTTCGGTACGGCCGTTCCGACATGCAGATCCATTACGCGCTCTCCGAGTTGCCGCAGTGGGAGGGCGACGACCGCCTCGCCAGAACCGCGATCGTGCACCTCACGCCAGGACTCGACGGCGTCTCACGCGCGGTCAACGAAGCGGAGCGGGGCCTGCTCCCGGCCGAAGCTACGGTCGTGGTCGGGCAGCCGCTGACGATGGACGACTCGCGGGCTCCCGAGCGGAAGGGGATCCTCTGGATCCAGCTCCAAGAGCTGCCGTGGCGGATCAAAGGCGATGCTGCGGGTGAGATCGACGTTAGCGCCGGCGCGTGGACCGAAGATCTCCGCGAGCGCTATGCCGACCGGATCCAGGCTCGCTTGGCGCGGCACATCTCGAACCTCGAGTCCTCGATCCTCGGCCGCACGGTGCTCTCGCCGGCAGACCTCCAGGCGTCCAACATCAACCTCCGCCACGGCGACCCGTATGGCGGCTCGCTGGCGCTCGACCAGAACTTCCTCTGGCGGCCGCTGCCCTCCCAGCCCGGCCATCGCACGCCGGTTCCGGGTGTCTGGCACCTCGGAGCCAGCACGCATCCGGGCCCGGGACTGGGCGGCGGCTCCGGCGCCCTCGTTGCTCGGCAGCTGCTCGAGCCGTCGTTGCTCTCGCGCGCCCGCCGTCTCGTTCGCCGATGACGCCGCCCTTCTCGATCTCCCAGATCACGACCGTCGGTCAGTCGTTCGCGGACGATCTCCACGCCTACCGCGAAGCGGGCGCCCAGGGCATCGGGATCTGGGAGATGAAGCTCGCCGACGACTCGCTCGAGCGCTTCCGCGCCAGCGGGCTGAAGGCGGCTAGCGCCGTCCCGGACGTGCCCTCGATCCTGCCCCTCCCGCTGATGGCTGGGCCGAGCGATCCGGCGGCGCGAGTCGAGGCGATCCGAGCCGGCATCCGCCGGCTGGCGTCCTTCGAGCCGGCCTGCGTTCTCTTCCTGACCGGCCCGGGTGACGACCGCGAAACGGTGCTGGACGGGATCCGAGCGATCGCCGACGAAGCCGAGCGAGCAGGCGTGCGGCTCGCGCTCGAGCCCATCCAGCGCGAGTTCGCCTACTTCTGGACGATTCCGACGTCGCTCGACGAGGCGGCGGAGCTGCTCGACGAAGCGGATCGCGCGGATGTCGGCCTCGTCTACGACGTCTGGCACCTCTGGAACCAGCCGCTCGAGCAGATCAAGCGTCATCGCGGCCGGATCGCCGGCGTGCACCTCGCCGACTGGCGCGAGCCCACACGGAACACGAACGACCGCGTGCTGCCCGGCGACGGCGTCGTGGACTTCGCGCCGATCGTCGAGGCGCTCAGGTGGGACGATCTCTACGACCTCGAGATCTTCTCCGACCCCGAGCTGCCAGACTCGCTCTGGAAGGAAGACCCGCGCGTGCTCGCCCGACGCGGGGTGGAGGCTCTATCCAGCGTGTTTGCGTAGTCGGCGGAGGCGTCATCGGCAGCCTCTTCGCGGCGCACCTCGCGCGGGTCGTGGACGTCTCCATCCTCTGCCGCCGCGAGGAGCACGCCCGCAGGCTGAAGCAGGTCGGCCTTCGTGTCTCCGGCCGGCACGAGTTCACGGCGCAGGTCGACGCCGCCACGGACCCGGCCAAGCTCGTCGAGGCCGACCTCGCGATCATTGCGACCAAGACGACCGAGCTCGAGGCCGCAGCAGCGCGCCTCGGCGGGCTTTGGCCCGGGGCCGCGGTCATGACCGTCCAGAACGGCCTCGGCGCCGAGGAGATTGTCCGCCGACACGGCGACTGGAGGCTCGTCTCGGCAGTCACCTTCATGAGCGGCACGCGCCACGCCGACACGCACGTTGAGTACATCCTCGACACGGAAACGTGGCTCGGGCCGTACGGCGACACGCCGTTTCCCGTAGTGGAGGAAATCGCCGGTCAGCTCGTCGAGGCCGAGCTCAAGGCCCGGTGGTTCGAGGACCTGAGGCCGGCCCAGTGGTCGAAGCTGATCTTCAACTCGACGGTCAACACCGTCGCGGCGCTGACCGGCCTGCCGCACGATTGGCGCTTCGCCCAGACGGACCGACCCGCCCAGCTCGGCCAGCTCGTCCGCGAGCTGATGGATGAGGGCAAGCGGGTCGCAGCGGCGGCCGGGATCGAGCTCCACGAGGACCCCTGGGAGATGAACGTGCTTGCCACCCAACGCGGCAGCCGTCACTACCCGTCAATGCTCGAGGACGTCGAGGCGCGTCGGCCGACGGAAGTCGATCAGATCACGGGCGCGCTGGTGCGGGAGGCCGAGCGGCTGGGCGTCGACGTTCCGCTCCAGACGGCGATGTATCGCCTGGTCAAGGCGCGGGAAGCTTCGTGGGCATCCGATTGACCGCCGCAGCTCGTAGGTTCAGTATCTCATCGGATCTCTCGAAACCGGTCCAAACCTGACGGAGGAGTGAGAAATGCATAGACGAAGGTGGGCGGCCGCTGCGGCGGTTCTCGGGACGGCGGTAGCGATTGCAGCGCTCGCAGGCGCGAGCAGCGACACCTCGGCGGCCACGAGGCCGGCGATCGTGATCGGCTGGGCGTTCGACAGCAAGGGCCAGATGGCGCCGTTCGACGGCCCGGCGCTTGCCGCCGCGAAGATCCATATCCGGAAACTCAACGCCAATGGCGGCGTTGCGGGGCGCCCGTTCCGGATCGAGACTTGCGACACGCAGAACAACAACCCGGCCCGGGCGAAATCCTGCGCGAGAACGCTGCTCGGCAAGGGCGCCCACGTGATCTTCGTGACCTGCGACGTGGACTTTGCCACCCCCGTCGTCCAGGAGGCGATCAACCGCGGCAAGCTGACGATCGCGCCGTGTATCGGTACCGACCAGATGGGGCCGAAGCGGTTCGGCCGCGCGAAGGGAAAGCTCGCGTTCAGCTTCGGCAACGTCGCGCAGGACGAGGGGTCGGCGATGGCCGAGTACGCGATCCGGCGGGGCTGGAAGACCGCAGCGACCGGCACGAACACGTTGCTCGTCTACTTCAAAAACGTCGTCCAGGCGTTCGAGAAGCGCTACAACCAGCTCGGCGGACGGGTTGTCGCGCGTGAGAGCTACCAGACGGGCGCGAACAACGTCCAGACCGCGGTCAACCGCCTGAACCAGCGCAAGGTCGCCGTCTACGTCACGTCGACGGCGTTCGGCGAGCTGCCGGCCTTCGCCTCGGGCTTCCGCTCGCTCGGCAACCAGACGCCGATCCTGAACTCGTGGGCCGGCGACGGAACGTACTGGGTGACGAAGAACCCACAGATCACGAACTACTACGCGGTGACCTTCGCGTCGGTCTTCGGCGATGATCCGAATGCGGCGGTCCGGCGCCTTGCCGTCCAGGTGAAGGCCGGCACCGGCGGGTTCGTCACCGGCCCGGCGGCGATCGACGGCGTCGCGGTCGCGATCAGGCGAGCCCGGGGCTCGACCAACGGAACGGCCCTGGCCGCACAGATGGAGAAGTTCAAGAAGGTGCCGACGATCTCCGGCAAGGTGAGCTTCTCGCCCCAGCTGCACACGGTGTTCGGCCGTGCCTACCGAGTGATCCAAGTCCAGAACAACAAGGGCAAGCGTGTCGGGACGGTGACCGCGAAGGTCGTCCCGAAGCTCTAAAGCGGTTGGCCGACCAACCCACCGCCGGCAAGGCGGAGAGGAGGCCCGGGGACACCCTCCGGGCCTCCTCCGTCTCGCGGTCTTTCGAGGGCGTTCGTGCGCTCCAGGACGTCACGCTGGAGCTGCACCGGCACGAGGTTGTGGGGCTGATCGGCCCCAACGGTGCCGGGAAGTCCACACTCGTGAACGTCTTGACCGGGTTCGACTCGCCGACGTCGGGATCCGTCGAGCTGGCCGGTCGTGGAATCACGCGCTGGAGCGCGCACCGGCGGGCGCGGGCCGGTCTCGCACGAACGTTCCAGCACAGCCGATCGTTCCGCGACCTCACAGTGCGGGAGAACGTCGAGGTCGCGGCACTCGGGGTCGGAGCCGGAACGAGACGTGCACGACGGCGGGCCGATGAGCTGCTCGAGCTCCTCGGCCTCCAGGCGCACGAGCGGGCGCCGGCCGGCGTGTTGGCGCACGGAGATGAGCGCCGCCTGGGAGTCGCCCGGGCGCTTGCGACCCGGCCGCGGTTCGTCCTGATGGACGAGCCCGCGGCAGGCCTCCCCGAGGCGGAAGTGCCGGACTTCGCCTCGGTCGTGCGCTCCGTACGGGACGACCACGAGGCCGGCGTCCTGCTCATCGATCACAACATGGCGCTCGTGATGAGCGTCTGCGACCGAATCGTGGTGCTCGATCAGGGCCGCACGCTCGCGGACGGTACGCCGGCGGAGATTCGCGGCAACCTCGACGTCGCCGCCGCGTACCTCGGAGACTCGGCGGTGATCGAGGAAGACGGGGATGGCTGAGGCGCCGGCACTTTCGGTCCGAAACCTCGAGGTGCGCTACGGCGCAGTTCCAGCCGTCCGCAATCTGTCCCTGGACGTCGGCAAGGGCGAGATCGTGGGGCTGATCGGTCCGAACGGCGCCGGAAAGTCGACGACGCTGCACGCGATTATGGGGCTCGTCCCTGCCCGAAGCGGGACTGTCAGCTTGGACGGGTCGTCGGTGCTCGGCCGCCCGCCCGAGGCGATTGCGCACAGGGGCATGGCGCTCGTTCCCGAGGGACGACGGATCTACGCGGACTTCACCGTCGAGGAGAACCTCCGGCTCGGGCTCGCCGCCCGCCGCGGCCGGTATGGCAAGAACGTCCTCGCGGGCGCTTACGAGCTCTTCCCTGTGCTGCGCGAGTTCCGCAGGCGACAGGCGGGCGTGCTCTCCGGCGGCCAGCAACAGCAGCTTGCGATCGCGCGGGCGTTGGTCGCGCAGCCGGACGTCCTGCTCCTCGACGAGCCCTCGCTGGGGCTGGCGCCTGCTCTCGTCGACGATGTGTTCGCGGCGCTCGCCGACATCCGCGAGGGGGGATTTGCCGTCCTGCTCGTCGAGCAGCGCGCGCAGCGGACGGTTGCGCTGGCCGACCGAACGCACGTGCTCTCGAACGGCGAGCTCCGGCTGACCCTGGGTCCCGACGACGCCGGCGACACGCAGAAGATGGTCGCGGCCTACTTCTCATGATCCTGGCCGCGCTCGACGCCCAGACAGTGGCCGATGCCGTCGGGCTCGGCGCTGTCTACGCGCTGATGGCGGTCGGCATCGGGCTCGTCTTCGGAGTACTGCGGCTGGTCAACTTCGCCTACGGGCAGCTCGTCATGGCGGGGGCGTACACGCTGGCGTTCACGGCGCACTGGCGCGTCGCCTGGAGCATCCTCGCCTGTTTCGTCGTCGTTGTTGCCCTGTCATTGGCCATGGACCGCGCCGTCTTCCGGCCGCTTCGGGGCTCCTCACCGGCGGTGATGCTCGTGGCGACCTTCGCGATCGCCTTCATGCTCCAGGCGATCGCGCTGCTGGTGGACATCCGCGACAACACGATCGGCGAGATCGCGACGTCGATCGCACCCCTCAACCAGCCCACGACGGTGGGTGGGGTCGACATACGGAAGATCACCATCGTCGCGGTCGCCGTGACCGCGGTGGCGCTCGGGCTGCTCGCTCTGCTGCTCTTGCGGACGACGATGGGTCTCCACATGCGGGCTGCCGCTACCGACTTCCGGACGGCCCGCCTGCTCGGCGTTCGGGCGAACCGCGTGATCGCGTTCGCGGTGCTGCTCTCCGGCCTGCTCGCGGCGATCGTTTCCGTGATGCTGACCGTGCAATTTCCGTTCGTCGGCCCGGACTTCGCGCTGCGGGACACGATCGTCGTGCTCGTCGGAGTCGTCGTCGGCGGCATCGACCGGCTCTGGACCGCCACGCTCGGCGGCTTTGCGATCGGATTCGCGACCGGCGTGATCAACGGCGCGCTTCCCACCGAGCAGACGGTCTTCCTCCCGTCGGCCGTTTTCGCCCTCGTCATCCTCGTGCTCCTCCTCCGGCCGGACGGCCTGTTTACGTGGGGGCGACGCGCCGTGGAACGCGTATGACGCGCCACCTCGACCCGCTCGTCCAGTTGCTCGCGCCTGCACTCCTTGTCGTTGCCGTCGGGATCGGCTCGACGTTCGTCTCGCCCTCGCGCGAGATCTACTTCCTCAACGCGCTCGTCTCGGTGGCGATGGTGGTCTCCATTTACGTCTTCATCGGGAACTCAGGGGTCCTCTCCTTCGGCCAGATGAGCTTCGTCGCCGTCGGCGCGTTCGTGGCCGGAATCCTGACGATCCCGCTGGAGTCGAAGCGGGGCGTCCTGCCGGAGCTCTTCCCGGTCCTTCGCGACCACACGATCGGCAATGTCACCTCGCTCTTGCTCGCCGCCGCAGCCGGCGGCGTTTTCGCGCTCGTCGTCGGACTGCCGTTGATGCGGCTCTCGGGCCTCGCCGCGGGGATCGCGACATTCGCGGTGCTCGAGGTCACTCACAACATCCTCCGCGAGTGGACGAAGATCGGGCCGGGAGCGACGACGCTCTCACTCGTGCCCGAGACGACGGATGCCGCGCAGGCGACGGTCGGTGCGCTCGTCGTCCTCGCCGCCGCGTTCGCGTACCAGCGAAGCCGCCTTGGCCGCCGGCTTCGGGCGTCCCGTGAAGACCCGGCCGCCGCGCGCGGGGTGGGGGTCAACGTCCACCGTGAGCGGCTCTGGGCGTTCACCGTCTCCGGTGCCCTCGCGGGCTTCGCAGGTGCTCTCCTCGTACACCTGCTCGGGTCGATCACGACCGAGCAGGTGTACCTCGAGCTGACGTTTCTGACGCTGGCGATGCTCGTCGTCGGCGGCCTGACGAGCCTGTGGGGAGCGGTCGTCGGCGCGCTCGTCGTAAGCGCGCTCGACTCCTTCCTAATCGAGGCGGAGCAGGGCGTGGACGTGGGCGTCTCGCTCGATCTTCCGCAGGGCACGCGCCTGATCTTCCTCGGCGCGATCATGGCGCTCGTGCTGATCGTGCGACCGAGCGGCTTGACCGGCGGGCGGGAGTTCCGCCTCGTCCGATGAGAGTCTGTGTGGTGGGCTGCGGCGCGGTCGGGGCCCTGTTCGCGGCCAACCTCTCGCAGCTCGACGACCTCGAGGTCTGGGCTGTCGACGTGTGGGACGAGCACGTGCGGGCGATCAACGAGCGCGGGCTTAGGCTCTCGGGCGCCGGCGAGGTCGTCGGTCGCCCCCGGGCGACGAGCGATCCCGGTGAGGTCCCCGCGTGCGAGTTCGGGATCGTCGCGACCAAGAGCATGCAGACCGGCGGGGCCGTCGCCGCCGTCGCGCACGCGTTTGCCGGCGGAAGCGTGTGCTCCGTTCAGAACGGCGTCGGGAACGAGGAGGCGATCGCAGAGCACGTCGGGCGCGTGATCCGGGGGACGACGTTCCCGGCCGGAAAGATCATCGAGCCCGGCCATATCCAGTGGGAGGTGAAGGGCGACACCACGATCGGTCCGTTCGAGCCTCACCCGGCGCCGATGGAGGCAATCGAGCGGCTCGCCGACGCCTGTACCCGCGCCGGGATGCCGACTGAGGCGGTTGCCGACGCGCGCGGGCCGCAGTGGAAGAAGCTGATTTTCAACGCGGCGACGAATCCCATCGGCGCTCTGACCGGCCTGACCCACGGCCGGGTGTGCGAGGACGTCGAGCTGCGCGCGCTCGTCAGCGGTCTCGTGGACGAGGGCAAGGCGGTGGCGGCCGCCCAGGGAATCGAGCTCGACGAAGATCCCGAGGAGCTGATCGACTACGCGGCCCGGCCGGAGGTGGCCTATGACCACAAGGCGAGCATGCTGCAGGACGTCGAGGCGAGACGCGAGACCGAGATCGACTTCCTCAACGGGGGGGTCGCCCGCTTCGGACGGGAGCACGGCGTTCCCACGCCGCTCAACGACTCCGTGACCGCGCTGATCAACGGGCTGGAGCGCTCGTGGGCGAGCTAGCGCGCCGCTATGCACGCGTCCGGGAGGCGCTCGGACGCGAGGGACTCGACGCAGCGCTCGTCTGCGGCACGGAGTACACCGGCTTCGAGGGGCAGGTCACCTATCTGTCGGGCTTCCAGATCGTCCATCGGTACGCGTACGTCCTGTTGCCGCTGGAGGGTGAGCCGACGATCGTGTTTCCGTCGGAAGCGCGCTACGTCGGTGTTCACGGGACGAGTCAGATCGAGGACCAGGTGTTCGCCGACCAGCCCGGCGTCTGGCTGGCCCACCGGCTGCGTGGGCAGCGCGTCGGTGTCTACGGGTTGGACTACGTGATGACCGTCCGGGACTTCGCCGCGATGTGGGACAAGGTCGAGCTCGTTCCCTGGGACCTCGAGTTCGACCACGCGCGAGCCGTCAAGAGCGAGGAGGAGCTCGAGTCGGTGCGGGACAGCGTCCGCATCAACACCGAGGGATTCCACGCCTTTCGCGAGGCCTACGAGCCGGGTCGTACAGCAGCCGACGTGCTCGCGCCCGCCGAGCGGCTCTTCGTGGAGCAGGGCTGCGGCCGCCTGACCATGAACATGGTCCTCGTCGGCCCCGAGTTCGCGATCGCCCGTGACGATCTCGTCCTGCAGGACTTCTGCATCCCGTCGCTCGAGGTCGCGGGGCCCGGCGGCCACTGGGTCGAGGTCTCGCGTGCGCTCGGGTCGCCGAGCCGGGAAGTCGGCCGGATGCTCGAGGCCTACCAGGACTATTTCGAGGCGGCGAAGAGCGCGCTCGAGCCGGGCGCCACCGCCCACGACGTCCATCGCACGGTCTCGAAGGGATTCCTCGACCGCGGCTATCACCTAGGCCACGTCACCGGCCATTCGATCGGGATGACGATGATCGAGTTCCCGAAGATCGGCGAAGGGGTCGAGACCGAGCTCGAGGCGGGCATGGTCTTCTCGTTGCACCCGCACGTGATCTCCGAGGACGGGCGAGAGTGCCTGTACATGCAGGACACTTGGCTCGTAACAAGTGACGGTGGCGAGCCACTCGCCGGGCTGCCGATGCAGATCTTCTAAGTCTCGGTCGCCTGCAGGTGGACTAGAAGCCAGCCCTGAAGGGAACACGACGAGCGGAGGTGATGGCATGCAGGGCTTGACGAGAGGCGCAGTTACGTTGATCGGTGTCGCCGTCGCGGGCTTCCTGATCTGGTTCGGCGCGAGCGCGCTGCCGGGCGACGGCGATGCAACGCAGGGCGAATTCTGGTGGGCCGTAGCACTGATCGCAGCGGCAGGCCTCGTAATGGCACTGTCGCAGCTGCTCGGCGGCTGGACGAAGTGGGGGTGGCCGCACATCTCGCGCAACGTCTTCCTGCTTGGCTTCCTGCCGGCGCTGATCGCCGGGGGCTGGGCGGTCGCCGCCGCTGAACCGGGCGACCACTGGCTCGGCAGCCACGTGCGCGAGTGGTCCGAGGACATCGGTTTGGAGAGCCTCGTCGGCGACCTGGTGAAGGCCTGGCCTGCACTCGCATTCGGCGTGGGCCTCGTGTTGGGATTCACGCTCGACACGAAGGGCCCTAGGAGGGAGCCGGAGGAGGCGGCCGCCGGAGTGCCGGAGCCCGAGGCGCCGGCCCGCGACGTCGAACCGGACGACCGGCCCGTGCCGGTCCGCGAAGGAGAGACGCCACAGCCTGAGGCTCCGCCGCGCGACGTCGAACCGGACGACCGGCCTGTGCCGATCCGCGAAGGAGAGACGCCACAGCCTGAGGCTCCGCCGCGCTCGGGCGTGCCGCCGCGAGACGAATAGGAAACTAGGCGGGCGCGGGCGGCGTGAAGGCCGCGCGGGCCCGCTCGACCGGCTCACGAGCGTCGCAGCCGTGCAAGTGGTCGTTGACGAGCCCCATCGCCTGCATGAACGCATAGACGGTCGTCGGGCCGACGAAGCGCCACCCGCGGCGCTTCAGCTCCTTCGCCAGCGCGCGCGATTCCG
>JBKPFE010000098.1:0-2172 GCA_046728705.1 Actinomycetota bacterium | reverse complement strand
AGCAAAAAACCGGAGAACGCCGAGAGGGGGTTTCGGTCAGGCGACTGAGGCGACCGGATCGCGCAGCAGGGCCGTCAGCGTCCGCTCGAAGACGTCGCCGCCGTCGAGCGCGTACTCCTCGTTGAACTCGACGGCGCCGTTCAGCTCGATGACGACGTGGCCGCCGTCGGGCGTGGGCAACAGGTCGACCCCGACGAGATCGGCCTCGATTGCCCGTGCAGCGGCAATTGCCAGGTCGCGGGCCTCGGCTGTGGGCGTCACAGCGTGACGCGTGGCACCGAGCGCGACGTTCGTCCGCCACTCACCGGGGGCCGCCACGCGCCGGACGGCGCCGACGAGGGTGCCGCCCGCGACCACGAGGCGCAGATCCTGGCCCACCGGAGGGACGAGCTCCTGCACAAGCGCGCCATGGCTCTTGAACCACCGCCGATGCCCGATCCGCGCGAGGTGACGGCGGAGCGAGGCGGCGTCTTCGCAGAGCGCGACGTCCCGCCCCCAGCTTCCGAAGCGCGGCTTGACGACGACGGGCGGCTCGATCGGGACATGCGAGGACGGCGCCGTGATGTGTGCCGTCCGCGGGTGCGGGACGGAGGCGTCCGCGAGCGCGCGGCTGGTGGCGAGCTTGTCGTGCGCCGCGACCAGCGCCCGAGGACGGTTGAGGACGCGGGCGCCGGCTCCCTCGAGACGGGCGAGCTCCCAGAGGCCGATCTCGATTCCATCGAGATGAGGGGAGACGTCCAGTCGCCCGAGCGCGATGTCGCCACCTCTGAGCGTCTGGAGAGCCTCAGCCGGGGAGAGGATGCGTGCTCCGGCCCACCGGCAAGCAAGGGCGACGTTGGTCGGTGTTTCGCGGTGGGCAACCAGGGCGGCGAGCATCTCACCCATAATTGTCGGGTCCGGAGCATGTTCGGCGCGGGCCGGCAACCACCTTTTCACCGAAGGCAGTGTCACTTCGGCTGAGCCTCGAGCTTGTAGCCGACGCCGTAGCGGGTTTGGATGAAGGTGTGGCTGGTCGAGCGCTTGTCGATCTTCTCTCGCAGCTTGCGGACGAAGACGTCGATGGTGCGATCGCGATGCGTCTCCCGCCGCCCCCAGATGCGCTGCAGCAGCTCGTCCCGGGTGACCACACGGCCGGCCTCGAGGGCCAGCGCGTACAGCAGCCGGAACTCGGTCGGCGTCAGGCCGGCGCTCTCTCCGCTCACGTACGCCTGGACCTCACGCGGATCAATGCGGAGCTCCTCGATCTCGATCGTCTCGCCACGCTGCTCCTGCTCAGGCCGGGTGCCCCTCCGCGCCGTCGCCTGCACCCGAGCGACGAGCTCCTTCATCGAGAACGGCTTGACGAGGAAGTCGTCCGCGCCGATCTCGAGCGCGTGGACGCGGTCATGCTCGGTGCCGCGGGCGCTGACGACGACGATCGGCGTTCCGATCCCCTCCTCTCGCGCACTCTCGATCAGTCGCCAGCCGTCGGTGCCCGGGAGCATCAGGTCGACGATGCAGACGACGGGCCGCTCGAAGCGCAGGCGCGCGAGCCCTTGACTGCCGTTCGCGACCCGCACGGTCTCGAAGCCCGCGGACGAGAGGTGTCGCGCCATGCCCTCGGCGATGACCTCGTCGTCCTCGACGATCAGGACCTTCGCCATACTCTCAACCAATCATGAGGTGGTTCTTCGCGAGGGGCCGCGAAGAGCACGGCGAGGATACCGAGGCACTGCGGCTCCAGGCCGCGCGGGCCCGGATGCTCGTCGAGGAGAGCCGTGAGATGCTGCTCGTGCTCGACGCCGAGAACCGGGTGATCGCGGCCAGTCGCCGGGCGCGGGAAGGCCTCGATGGGATCGCAGAAGGCCTTCCGCCGCCGGCCGAGCTGCTCGAGGGCGGGGGCGGCCACGAGCCATTGCTCGTTCCGTACCACGTCGATGGGCGGCGCGAAACGCTGCTCTACCTCAGCCCGCCCGGCGAGCTGGCCGCCTACGAGGAGCTTCGCGCCGGCTTCACCGCCGCCGTCTCGCACGAGCTACGGACGCCGCTCGCCCGTCTCCTCGCTCTGCTCGAGACGGCCGCGCTGCCGGGTGAGGATCCCGTCGCGCTCGCCGACCAGGCCCGCGGCGAGGTCGAGCAGATCCGTGAGCTGATCGACGACATCCTCTTCCTCAGCGAGCTCGAGACCGGCCG
>JBKPFE010000078.1:0-2394 GCA_046728705.1 Actinomycetota bacterium | reverse complement strand
CCGAGTCGGATCCGCGAGCTGGCGATCCAGCTTGCCGAGCTTCTCCTGCGCGTACTCGCGAATCGAATCGGTCACCTCGACGTTCTTTCCCTTCACCTGGAGTCGCACAAGGAGACCTCCCCACCTCGACGGCGGTCAGCTTCGGTACAGCGATTCTAGATGGGGAGTCGCACGGTCCGGGCGAACGTGACCACATCGACGTGCCGCGCGCCTGCTGCGCGCAGCGCGGACGACGCAGCCGAAGCCGTGGCGCCCGTCGTGTACACGTCGTCGACCAGCCCGAGCCGCGTGGGCACGCGCGCGCGTGCGCGGAACGCTCCGGCGACGTTCTGGCGACGCGCAGCCAGGTTCAGGCCGCGTTGCGGTCTGGGCGCCCGCGTCCGCCCCAGCGCAGGGACAACGGGAAGCTCCCAGAGGGTCCCGAGCTCACGAGCCAGCCGCTCGGCAGGGTGGTGGCCGCGCTTGACGCTGCGATCGCCGTCGGGCGGAACGAAGGCGAGGGCGGCGACAAAGGGTCGCTCGACCGTGTTCGCGATGACGTCTGCCGCCTCTTGGGCGATGAGGCGCAGGCCGCGTTCCTTCCAGGCCGCGACCAGCGGGCGCACCGGTCCGTGATAGGCGACGGCGGCGCGCGCGGAGGCGAACGCGAGCCGACGGCCCGAGCACTCGAGGCAGCGTTTGACGGGCCAGGCGGTGGGCGCGCCACAGCGCGCACAAAACGGACCGCGCAGCCGCGGGAGGTCGACGCGACAAGCACCGCAGAGCGTCGCTCCAAGCCGACCGCAGGCAGCGCAGCGGCGGGGGACCAAGAGGTCGAGGAGCACATCCCTCAGACCGTACGCGGCAAGTCCGCACGTGTGGGTGACGCACGTGCGCCGAAATCGTGCCGGCCGCGGGCGGCGCGCTGCTACGGCGTCAGCGAGTACTCGGCGCGCGCCTCGAGACCGAGCCGGGCGCGCATGCGGTTGTCCGCCTCGAGCAGCTGCTGCGGATCGCCGATGTCCATCCACCCACCCTCGAAGCAGTAGCCGTAGACCGGCGCGCGCGGATAGAGCCAGACGACGAAGTTCCCCGGGGCGTCCGGCGGGTTGCCCGCGTCGAGGTAGGGACCGATCAGCGCAGCGTGCTCCGCGCGGTACAGGTAGGCGGCGGTGGCCGCGAGGTCGCTCCGAGGCTCCGACGGCTTCTCCTCCAGTGAGATGACGCGATCGCCCTCATCGAGCTCGACGACCCCGTACTGCTTGATCAGGTCCAGGTCGGCGACGCGGTGAACGGCGATCGCGGCTCCCTCGTCCTTCTCCCGCCAGAAGCGAACGAAATCCTCGAGGCTGTACTCGATCAGGTTGTCGCCGGCGACGACCAAGAGGTCAGCGCCCGCGAGACCGGCCTCTTCGACTGTGAAGCGGATGTCGCCGATCGCGCCAAGCCGGTCCTCGTTGCTGATCGTGCCGTCGTTCCAGACGTTCACGGGACGCACGCCGGAGCGCTGCCCGGCCCAGCGCCCGAAGTCTCCGGCAAAGCGCGCATTCGTGACGACGTGGATCTCGTCGATCTCCTCGACAGCTTCGATCCGCTCGATGAGGTAGTCGAGCATCGGCCGACCAGCGAGCGGCAGGAGCATCTTCGGAATCGAATCGGTGAGAGGGCGCAGCCGCGTCGCGTAGCCGGCCCCGAGGACAATCGCCTTCACGCGCGTTTCAAGCCGGCTACGTGCCTTCGTTCCAGGACGCGAGGTACTTCGCTTGCTCCTCGGTCAGCTGGTCGATCGTGATGCCCATCGTCTCCAGCTTGAGCCGCGCGATCTCGCGGTCGATCTCCTCCGGCACCGGATACACCTTTCGCTCCAGCTCCGCGGCGTGGTCGACCGCATACTCGGCGGCAAGTGCCTGGTTGGCGAAGGACATGTCCATGACGAGTGCCGGATGCCCTTCCGCCGCCGCGAGGTTGATCAGCCGGCCGTCCCCGAGCAGGTAGATCCGCTTCCCGTTCTCGAGCACGAACTCCTCGACGAACTCGCGCGACTCGCGCACCTCCGTCGCCAGTTGTCTCAGCGCCGGAATCTCGATCTCGACGTTGAAGTGCCCGGTATTCGCGAGGATGGCGCCGTCCTTCATCCGAATCATGTGCTCGCGCGTGATCACGGACTTGTCGCCGGTCGCAGTGCAGAAGAGGTCGCCGATCTCGGCCGCCTCGGCCATCGACATCACCTCGAACCCGTCCATCGCCGCCTCCAGGGCACGAACCGGATCTACCTCGGTGACGATGACGTGGGCGCCCATGCCTTTCGCCCGCATCGAGACGCCCTTGCCGACCCAGCCGTAGCCGGCGACGACAAACCGCTTGCCCGCCAAGAGGATGTTCGTCGCCCGGACGATGCCGTCGATCGTGGACTGG
>JBKPFE010000242.1:0-3473 GCA_046728705.1 Actinomycetota bacterium | reverse complement strand
CTACTGCTGCGTCCACGCCGCGCGGACGTTCCGCGAGCTCGGCCTCGAGACGGTGATGGTGAATTGCAACCCCGAGACCGTCTCCACGGACTACGACACGTCCGACCGCCTCTACTTCGAGCCGCTCCGCGCGGAGGAGGTCCTCGAGGTGTGCGAGCGGGAGAGGCCTGTCGGCGTCGTGATCCCGTTCGGCGGCCAGACGCCGCTGAAGCTCGCGCGGGGGCTGGAAGAGGCCGGGTACCGGATCCTGGGCACGCCCTACGACGCCGTCGATCTGGCCGAGGGTCGCGAGCGCTTCGCCGCGCTGTGCCGTGAGCTGCGGATTGCCGTGCCTCCGTGGGGGATCGCCGGCTCGGCCGCCGAGGCGATCGACGTCGCCGAGGCGATCGGCTACCCGGTGCTGGTGCGGCCCTCCTACGTGCTCGGCGGGCGGAACATGACGATCTGCTACGACGCGGAGACGGTCGGCGCGAGTGCTCCGCCCGGCTCGCGCGTGCTCGTCGACCGCTTCGTCGAGGGTGCGCTCGAGATCGACGTCGACGCGCTCTGCGACGGCGAAAAGACCTGGGTCGCGGCGGTGATGCAGCACGTCGAGGAGGCGGGTGTCCACTCCGGCGACTCGAGCTGCGCGCTCCCGCCCCCGGGCATGGACGACGTTCTGCTCGCGGAGATCGGCCGGACGGTCGAGCGACTCGCTCCCGCTCTAGGGGTCGTCGGTCTCGTCAACGTCCAGCTTGCCGTGCAGGGCGGCCACCTCTACGTCCTCGAGGCCAACCCGCGGGCGTCGCGGACCGTGCCCTTCGCCAGCAAGGCGATCGGCGTCAACCTGGTCGACCTCGCCTGCCGGCTCGCCGCCGGCGCCCGCCTGGGAGATCTCGACCTGTCGCTGGGGACAAGGTGCCAGGCACCGGGACAGGTCTCGGTGAAAGCGGCTGTGTTTCCGTTCCAGCGCTTTCCCGGCTCGGATCCCGTGCTCGGGCCGGAGATGCGCTCGACCGGGGAGGTCATGGCCAGTGCGGCCGACTACCCGACAGCGCTGGCGAAGGCGGAGCGCGCCGCCGGCCGGCCCCTTCCCACCGGCGGGACGGCTTTCCTCTCCGTGCGCGATTCCGACAAGGACGCGGTCGCCACGGTGGCCGCCGCCCTGGCCGACCTCGGCTTCAGGCTCACGGCGACCAGCGGGACGGCCCGCACGCTCGCCGCGGCCGGCCTGGCCGTCGAGCACGTTCGCAAGGTGACCGAGAGTGGGGACGGGGCGACCGTGGTCGACCTCCTCCGCCGCGGCCGTTGTGATCTCGTCATCAACACGCCCCAGGGCTCGGGCGCCCGCACCGACGGCTACCAGATTCGCGAGGCGGCGCTCACCGCCCGCATCCCCTGCATCACCACCCTGAGCGGTGCCGCGGCCGCTGTTCTGGCGATCGCGGACGCGCGGGGCGAGGACGTGATCTCACTTCAGGAGCGCATCGATGTTCAACCGCGAACGGCGTAGGGTCGTCGGCTCCGAGCAGGTCGGGCCGTACACGCTCGTGCGGGTCGATCGTGGTCGGCTCGAGCCGGGCATCCCCGGTCAGTTCTTCATGCTCGAGGCGCCTGGCCGGCTGCTGCCACGGCCGATGAGCCTGTGCCTCGCGCCGCCGGGCGAGCTTGCCTTCCTGCTCGAGCCGATCGGGCCCGGGACGAGAGCACTGGCCGAGCTCGAGCCCGGCGACGAGCTCTGCGTGCTGGGGCCGCTGGGGAACGGCTTCCGCCTGGACGTCGAGCGGCCATTGCTCGTCGGCGGCGGGATCGGCATCGCGCCGCTCCCGTACCTGTCGGCGGCGCTCGGCATACCGCCGGCCGTGCTCGGCTTCCGCTCCGACCGACACGCGGAGGCAGCGGCGCTCGTCTCCAACGCCGAGGTCGTCGTCGAGCCGACACTGGTGACGGAGGTTTTGCGGCCGGGTCACGACGTCCTGGCCTGCGGACCGGAGCCCATGCTCGAGGCAGTCGCCGCGCTTGCTCCCAGCGCGCAGCTGGCCTGGGAGGCGCCGATGGCCTGCGGCTATGGCGCCTGCTATGGCTGCGTCGTAGAGATCGACGGCCGCTACAAGCGGCTCTGCGTGGAGGGGCCCGTCCTTGCTGCTTAACGCCTCGGGATGCCTCGACGCGCTGACCGCTCCGGACGTGGCGCGGTCGCTCGACGCGTTCGTGACGAAGACGGTGACGCCGGAGGCGCGGGAAGGGAACGAGCCGCCGCGGATCGCCGAGACCGATCAGGGGATGCTGAACTCGATCGGGCTCCAGAACCCGGGGATCAAGTCGTTTCTCAAGGATGTCCTCCCGCAGTTGAAGCAACTCGGCATCCCGATCTGGGTCTCGGTGGGCGGATTCAGCGCCGCCGAATACGCCTCCACCTGCGCCCAGCTGTCCGACGTGACGATCGAGCTGAACCTGTCGTGCCCGAACGTCGACGAAGCGCCCGAGTCGGCCGCCGAGATCGTCGCCGCCTGTCGGGCGGCAACGCCGCTCCCGATCTACGCGAAGCTGTCCCCGCAGCTCCCCGACATCGCCGAGGTCGCACGGGCAGTCGAGGCCGCCGGGGCCGACGGGCTCTCGCTCGTAAACACCCTGCGCTGCCTAGCGCTCGACCGGCGAACGCTGCGACCGCGCCTCGGACGAGGCACGGGAGGCCTCTCAGGGCCTGCACTCAAGCCGAGTGCGCTCGCCGCTGTTTTTGCCTGTTGGCGGGTCACGAGTCTGCCGATCGTCGGCATGGGCGGCGTCTGGAACGGCCCCGACGCACTGGAGCTGATCGCCGCCGGCGCGAGCTCAGTCGCACTTGGAACCGTGCTCTTCAGCGACCCCCGGGCACCGGTCCGAGTGCGGCGCGAACTCCACTCCGCCGCCGATGCGGTTGGGCTGTCGGACCCATGGACCGCGGTTGGAATCGCGCACGACCCTGTGCTGTCAGGCGAGACAACGGAAGAAATGCCTGCATTTTTGCCGAATTGAATGCTCTCGACAAGCTGTTAGTATCACGCGCCGTGGCGTCCGTGAAGACTCAGGCCCAGGCGCCGGCCCGGTCTCGCGACCAACGGATGGAGGCGCTCAAGCGCGCCAACGACATCCGAGTCAAGAGGGCGCAGCTCAAGCGAGACCTTAAGGACGGCCACGCCAGGATCGAGGAGATCCTGCGCAAGCCCCCGGAGTACGTCACGACCGCGAAGGTCTTCGACATCCTCATGGCCGTCCCCAAGTTCGGCCGGGTCAAGGCCGGAAGGTTTCTGACCCAGGCGAGGATCAGCCAGTCGAAGACCGTGGGAGGTCTCTCGGACCGCCAACGGGCCGAGCTCATTGGCCTCTTCCAGCGCTAAAAGCCCTGCGGGGCCGGTCATCGTCGTCACCGGGACGTCTGGAGCCGGGAAGGGCACGATCGAGCGGATCCTGCTCGAGCGCAACCCGGAGCTGGAACTGGCGGTTTCGGCCACGAC
>JBKPFE010000250.1:0-3475 GCA_046728705.1 Actinomycetota bacterium | reverse complement strand
GACGCCGTCTCCAACATCAGTCCCTGCGAGACGCTGACCGTGCGGAGCAGCGCGAGCTCGTCGCGGGAGAGCACGCCCGGGTTGGCGTGCGGCAGGAGCCCCGTCTCCTCGAGCACGAGCTTCGCACAGCGGGCGAGGTACTCGACGGTGGTCGCGCAGCCGAGCTGGGCGAGCTCCTCGCGCGCGACGCGGTAGCGCAGCTCCGGCTTGTCGCCGAGGGTGAACAGCGCCTCGCGGCAGCCGGCCTCCGCCCCGGCCCGCGCGACCGCCAGGACCTCCTCCTCCGACATGTACGCCCGCTCGCCTCGACGCGGCGGCCGCGCGAATGTGCAGTAGTGGCAGACGTCCCGGCAGAGCTTCGTCAGCGGGATGAAGACCTTCGGCGAGTAGGTGACGACTCTGCCGCGCCTGACGCTGCGCGCCTCGGCACAGAGCTCCTCCGTCGTCGCCTCGAGCAGCGCCCGCACGGGCGCAGCTTAGACAGCCACGCCGGCAAAGCCGGTATGGCTTCTTCTGGTCGGCGCCGACAAGTCGGCGCCTTAGCGCCGCTATCCGCAGCGGCGAAGCGCTCGATCGAGGGAGGCGCTGCGCGAGTCGTTCAGGGTGACCAGCGCGCGGACGAGCGTCGGCTTCCGTCCGAGTCGGCTGCGGCTGACGGTGGCGGTGTAAGGGGCCCGCGCGTCGCGCTTGATCGCCCGAGTGCCGCGATAGAAGACGACCGAGGTGATCCGCGAGGCCGCCGACCCGCCGACCCGAAGCCTGACGTTCGAGCGGGCGCAACGGCCGCCGCCCGCCCGATACCTGACCCTCAGGCGCAGGTCCGGCCCCCTCCGGCAGGCGTCGCCGGCGCAGGTCCTCAACGTCGCCAGGCGTGTCGCGAGCTGGGTCTTCAGCGTCGCGTAGCGGCTATCCGCGTGCAGACTGGTCAGCTGGTGCGGATCAGTGACGAGGTCGTACAACTCCTGCTCGCCGGTCGAGTGCTGGACGAAGACGTGCCGCGGCGTCCTGATCGCGCTGTACGTGGTGGTCTCGAGCAGGATGTCGCGGCCCGAGACGCGCCGTGAGTCGCGGGCGAACGGCAGCAGCGAGCGACCGTCGAGGCGACGACCCGCCCGCGCCTTCGCAGCGTCGAGGATCGTCGCGGCCAGGTCGACGTTGGCGGCGAGGTTCGTCCTCGTCGCGGCACGTGGTATTCCCGGCCCGCGCATGAGCAGCGGAACGCGCACGGAAGGCTCGTAGACGAGCACCTTTCCGTCGGGGATCCGATGCTCACCGTGGAAGAAGCCGTTGTCCGCGGTGAAGATCACGTAGGTCCGACCCAGCACGCCCGTCGCGTCGAGCGCGGAGAGGATGTCCCGGACCGCCTCGTCGACGGCGAGCAGGGACTCGAGCCGCTGCTGGTAGTTCTCGCGGATCGCGTTCAGCCGGGCGGGCGGGATCAGTCGGCGGTTGCGGATCGCGGCCGGCTTGTCGGAGACGTCGGCCTCGTTCAGCGACGGCGGCGTCGGCAGCGGCTGGTTCGCGAACGCGTTTCGATGCCGCGCCGCGGGCGACGGTGTCGCCTGGTTGGCGGGGTCGTCCGAGTCCCGCGGCCCACCGCTGTGCGGCGCCAGGAAGGCCACCGAGAGGAAGAACGGCTTCGGGCCGGGCGCCAGCCGTCGGACGAGCTCGACCGCCTTGCGGTTGTAGACGTCGGCCTGGTAGTTGGCCGGGCCCGTTCCATAGGTCACGAGCCGGCCGTTCTCGTTCAGCGTGTAGTTGTAGAAGCGGTAGGTCGACGGGTCGGTCGAGCCGTACCACTCGGTCCAGCCAGCCGGCACCTCGGTCGGCCTCGTCCGCCCGTAGCCGTTCAGGTACTTGCCGACGTGCACGGTGTGGTAGCCGGCCTGCTGGAGCCATGCGGGCAGGGTGTTTGCGTGCGAGGGAGCAAGCTTGTCGTAGCCGCCCGCCGGCGGGGCGTTGCCCATGATCGTGTGGTTGTGGCCGTACTGGCCGGTGATGAACGTCGTCCGCGACGGACAGCAGAGCGGAAACGACGCGAAGTTGTTCACGAAGGTGGTTCCCTGGCGCGCGAGCAGCGCATTGACGTTCGCCATCACGCGCAGGGACTCGACGGTCTGGTCGTCCGCCATCAGCACGACGATGTTCGGCTTGGCAGCAGCCTGCTGAGGAGAAGCGGCCGCAGCCCCTCCTCCGCCGGCTATGGCGAGCATGGCCGAGAGCGTCAGCGCCGCTGTCGCGGCCGCCAGGACCCCCCAAGCCCTCGGCCTCATGCCCGCCATCATGACCAGGAGACGCGGGGCGGCGGTTAGGGGTTTGTAAGCGCTTTGGAAAGGTTGTCAGGCTCCGTTACCGGAGCGCGGCAAGCGAAGTTCTCGCAGACGTAGACGGCTGGCTTTCCGTCGACCAGCCCCTTTCCCTCGAGCAGCGGAACCCCTTCTGCGGGGCCGACCGCGACCACGCTATTGGGCTCGAACGACGCCAGTGCGGCGCGGGCGACGTCACTCTGCACCGGCCCGAGGATCGCGAGCTCGCGCGGCGGCGAGAAGTGCAGGTCGAGCGCGCTGAGCGCGTGGCCGAAGGCCTGTGGCGCCCGGCCGAGAGCGTTGCGGATCAGCCGAAAAACACCGACGGCTCTGCTCTCGAGCTCGTCGTCGCTGTAGATCCTCGCGAGCCGCAAGAGCACGAACGCGAGCATCGAGTTGCCCGAGGGGGTCGGGTGGTCGTCGAAGCCCTTCTGGCGGGCGATCAGCTGCTCCCCGTGCGCCGGTGTGAGGAAGAAGCCGCCGCGTTCCTCGTCGCCGAAGAGCCCGATCGCGAGCCGCGCGAGCCGATTCGCCTCTTCGAGCCAGCGCAGCTCTCCAGTTGCGATATGGAGCTCGTAGAGGCCGTTCGCGACGTCCGCGTAGTCCTCGAGGAAGCCGGTGTTCTTGGCCCGGCCCTGGCGGAACGTGCGGTAGAGGCGGCCCTGATCGTCGGAGAGCGGCCCGAGCAGGAACCCGCCGAGCCTCGTCGCCGCGTCGAGCCAGTCGCGGCGCTCGAGCCGGCGGCCCGCCTCGGCGAGCGCGGCCAGCAGCAGGCCGTTCCAGGAGGCGATCGCCTTGTCGTCGCGCAGCGGCTTCGGGCGCTGGTCGCGCAGCTCGAAGAGGCGGCGCCGGAGCTCCTCGTCCAGGTCGCCGCGGATGATCGAGCGGCCCTCCTCGAAGGAGTGCAGCAGCTCCTCGGGGACGCCTTCCTCGGCCGTCCAGGTGAAGGTCAGTCCTTAGACTCCTTCGGTGTCGGCGTCCTGCGCCGAGGCGAAGCCGCCCACGGGCAGCGCGAGCTCACGGAGGACGTAGACGAGCGTGCGCTCGACACCCGTGCGGTAGCGCTCCTCGCCGGTCACGACCCACGCGTGCAGGTATGCCGAGGCGAGCAGGGCGTTGTCGTAGAGCATCTTCTCGAAGTGCGGGACGAGCCAGCTCCGGTCGACCGA
>JBKPFE010000119.1:0-6101 GCA_046728705.1 Actinomycetota bacterium | reverse complement strand
CCCTTGCTTGAGATACGGGCGCGAAGGCAAGTTCGCCCCGCTTGGGTACAGCCCTCCGGGGTGACCGCGGTACTTGCGCTTGCCGAGATCGGTCAGCGGAACGAGGCCCGTTGACGTCTGGCTGCACTCGGCGCCCGCGCCGGCCTGGCCGGTTGGCGGCTGTGCAGCGGCGAGCGGAGCAATCGCGAGCATGGCGAGGACGAGAAGCCGCAGTGCGTTCACGATTCCCAGAGTAGAGGCGCCCTGTTAGCGGCCTGTAATGAGCTTCCGGGAACGGCACGCTTGCAGCCGGGGAAACCTCCCGGTTTCCCCAGACCCCTTCCACCGCCCGCTTCGCGGGCATCGCTAGACGCGATGGGCCGGGGCAGATCCGAACGCCATGGCGCTGACTCCCGACCCGGCCCCTCTCGAACCTACGAAGCGTCAGCTCGCGGCGCTAGACCCTCTTTCGGCTACGTCCTCGACGATCAGGATGGGCGGCTCGTCGTCGTTCGACCGCGCTCCGCAAAAACGCCGTCAACGGGCTGCTAGCGCACGCCGACTTCAGGCGATCTTGACGAGCAAGTCGCGCAATCGGGCGCTAAGCGCCTTGAGTTCCTCCGCGAGACCTTCGACCTCTACATCGGCCTGTTCCAGTTCGTGCGTTGCCTGTTCGCAGGCTCCGACCAGAAGGATCAGTGCTGGGAAGAGCCTGTCGTCGGGGGCGATGTCGACTCCTTCCTTGGCGCCGGGGCCTCGGTAGAAAGCCGGCCAGAGTCATGGTGAACCAGTGCGTAACCGTCTCGTCGCGCGTGGATCGAGTCCCCCGGCTCATCGATGTGTGCGCTCGATACGACCCACCGATTCGGTACCGCTCGCACGGCCGCGTACTCGGACAAGTTCATCACGAGCTGCGTCATGCACTCGTCGCGCCCGCATTCGCAAAACACGATCATGGCTGGGTCGTCGACCCCGAACTCTTTCGTCAGCTCAGCGACCCGTTCATTGACTTCGCGACGGACACTGCGGTTCCGCAGCTCGCGCTCCACTGCTGTCATCGTGTTCGCCTTCCAGTGCGAATCGGTGGTCGCTCCTCGAACACCGATCTAGATCTCGCTCTGGAGCCAGTGCATTACGGCAGGCCGGCTAAAGGGCGTTGAGAATCCCATTCTACACCGCCTTTCCGCGTGAACCAACGCTCGTCTGTTCTGGAGTTTGTAGAGGGGCCGGGGCGATCCGAACGCCCGGGCGCTGACGCCGAGCCGGCCCTCCTGCGAACCTACGAAACGTCAAGCCGCGGCGCTAGACGCTCTTCAGGCCAGGTCCTGAACGACCAGGACGGGTGCCTGGTCGGTGTCGTCGTCGCGAACGCGAACCACCTGAAACGTCCTCTTCGCGTCCAACGGGATCCTGTCGCCGGGTTGCCAGCTGAGGATCGTCGTCTTGATCGACGCGGGCTCGGCCGGCGCTCCGTCCAGCCGCTCGAGCTTGAAGGTGACGGTCATCCAGTCCTCCTGTCCGGGACCGGACGGCCCGGTGAGCATACGTAACAGCTTGCGTTGCCGGGGGTGGCGAAATCCTGAGACAGCACCGGGACAGCACCATTTGTGATTTCGGGACATTCGGGGCGTGCCCGTCTCGCACAACCATGCGAAAGCCGAATAGCCACCCCGCAGAAGATGGGCCGTGAAGGATTCGAACCTTCGACCTTGGGATTAAGAGTCCCCTGCTCTACCAGCTGAGCTAACGGCCCAGGGACAGGCGAGTATAGCCAGGGGTTTAGGCTCCTCCTGACCGACAGAGAGGAGCGAGGCATGGCATTCGAAGTTCCACCGCTTCCGTATGACTACGCGGCCCTGGAGCCGCACATCGACGAGCAGACGATGCGCGTCCACCACGACAAGCATCACCAGGCCTACGTCGACAACGCCAACAAGGCGCTCGAAGGAACGGAGTGGGCCGACCGGCCGGTAGAGGAGGTTCTCCAGAGCCTCGATCTGCTGCCCGAGGACATTCGGACTGCTGTTCGCAACAACGCCGGCGGCCACGCCAACCACAGCTTCTTCTGGGAGATCATGAGCCCGAACGGCGGTGGCGAGCCACAGGGTGAGCTCGCCGACGCGATCAACTCGACCTTCGGCAGCCTCGAATCGCTGATCGAGCAGGTCAACGACGCAGGGGTCAAGCGCTTCGGCAGCGGCTGGACCTGGCTCGTCGTCGACGGGGGCACGCTGGCCGTGACCTCGACACCGAACCAGGACACGCCGCTCAGCGAGGGCAAGACGCCGGTCCTCGGCATCGACGTGTGGGAGCACGCCTACTACCTCAAATACCAGAACCGGCGCCCGGACTACCTCACAGCGTGGTGGAACGTGGCCAATTGGCCTGAGGTGGCGCGGCGATTCGAGACCGCGGGCTAAACAAACAGCGGTAGCTGCCGATAAAGGGACCGGCCTCGCACGAGGTCGGTCCCATGAGAACAGCGCTCGCCACAGCTTTCGCCGTCCTGCTCGTCGCGCCGAACGCGGTCGCCGCCGGCGATCCCGAGATCGCCGCGCTGCAGGTCGGACTTCACAACCGGGGGCTCTACCGCGGCTCGGTGGACGGCGTCCTCGGCGAACGCACCGTCTCGGCGGTCATGCGGCTCCAGCGCGGAGCCGGCATCGCCGTCGACGGCGTGCCCGGCCGGCAGACCCGAAACGCGCTCGGCGGCTACGGTCGGCGGGCGCCGCTGGGCCGCCGGATGCTCGTCACCGGGATGCGGGGGTGGGACGTGGCGGCGCTCCAGTTCGCGCTCGCCTGGCACGGCTTCCCCTCCGGCCGCTTCGACGGCGTCTTCGGCGCGCCCTTGGAGCAAGCGCTCAGAGGGTTCCAGCTCTGGGCCGGCCTGCGCGTTGACGGCCTTGCCGGACGCTCGGTCGTGACCGCAGTCAGGGCTCCCCTGGCCACCTGCCCGATCAGGCTCGCAGCCCCTGTCGTTGGCCCGTACTCAGATGTTTTCGGCCCGCGCGGCCGTCGGTTCCACACGGGGATCGACTACCCGGCGACGAGGGGCACGCCCGTCATGGCAGCCGCAGCCGGCCGCGTCACCTTCGCAGGCAAGAGTGTGGGCGGCTGGGGCCGCCTGGTCACGATCGAGCACTCGAGCGGCACGCGCACGCTGTACGCGCATCTCTCCCGCGTCGGCGTTCGGGTCGGACAGCGCGTCGAGGTCGGACAGCGGATCGGGGGCGTCGGCGCGAGCGGCCAGGCGACGGGGCCGCACCTCCACTTCGAGGTGCAACTCCGTGGCGCCGCCGTCGATCCGCTGACCGGCCTCTAAAGCGTCACTAGGCGGGCGGCGCGGGCGGCGGCCTGTCTTCGACGACGGTCTCGCGGCGCCGGCCGAAGTAACCAGGCCCGCCCCAGCTCGACCAGAACAGCAACGACAGCACCAAGCCTGCCAGGCCTACGACCATCAGGATCACGCCAATCGCATCGACGTCCAGGTTGGCCACCTCACCGGTAACCCCCCAGACGAGGATCGCGCCGGCCGCGATCAACAACAAGCTCACGCCAAGTCCCATTCGGTTTTCCTCCTTCGTCTGCCTCTGGCTGAGGCGCCCGGTCTGTACCCGTTCCGTTCGCGCTTCTAACTCCGTTCCGAGCCTGTACGCTCGCGGCGATGCGCTTGGGATCGCTGATTCGCGTTCTCTTAGTCGCTCTCCTGCTCGCCGCGGCTGCGACCGCAGTCGCGATCTTCATCCCGTGGTTGCCCGACCAAGCCTCGACTGAAGGCGGCCGGATCGACTTCGTGTTCTGGTTCGTGACGGCGATCTGCATCGGCATCTTCTCGGTGGTCGCGTCGCTCAGTGTGTACTCGCTGATCAAGTTCCGCGCGAAGCCGGATGACGACTCTGACGGGCCTCCGATCCACGGCCATACGGGCATTGAGATCACCTGGACGGTGATCCCGCTGGCCCTCGTGCTGTCGATGATCATCGTCAGCTCGGTCGCGCTCGCCAGGAACGACCGGGACCCGGCCGGCTCCATGCGCGTGGAGGTCCTCGGCCAGCAGTTCGCGTGGGTGGTCGCGTATCCGCCGGAAGGAGCGAGGGAGGACATGGACGGGTTCGTCTGCTTCACCCGCGGCTCGGGCCAAGTCGACGAGCGCTGCAAGAGCTCGCCCAACCTGATGCTGCCGCTCGACCGTCCCGCGCGGCTGCATCTGACCGCGCGGGATGTGATCCACTCCTTCTTCGTCCCCGAGTTCCGCCAGAAGCAGGACGCCGTCCCCGGGCTGAAGACCGAGATCACCGTCACGCCGACCAAGCTCGGCAACTTCCCCTTCGTCTGTACCGAGCTGTGCGGATTGGGTCATGCGCTGATGCGAACCCGGGCTATCGTCCTGCCGGATTCGGAGTTCGAGTCGTGGAGGACACGTAGGTGAGCTGGAGGCGGTACCTGCTCGGCCCCGGCTGGGTGCGCGCCGCCTGGATGACGGCGCTCTTCTTCGGGATCGGCTTCGGCATCGTCGTCGGGATCCGCGCGCTCGCCGGGTGGGATCCGGTCTTCTTCTGGGAGCCGATCATCGTGGTGGGCGCGCTCACGGCGGCCCCGATCGGCTTCCTCGCGGGCCTCGGCGCCTTCGACTACTGGCTCGCCTGGGCGTTCGGCCAGCCGACGAAGCCGGAGGATCACTCGAAACACGGGGCGCGCCGCTGGACCGACTACTTCCGGATCAACACCGATCACAAGGTGATCGGGATCCAGTACGTCACCACCACGATCATCTTCTTCCTCGCCGGCGGGATGCTGGCGATGCTGGTGCGGGCGGAGCTCGCGCAGCCCGAAGCGGACTACGTCGATCCGCAGACCTACAACGAGCTCTTCTCGGTCCATGCCTCGCTGATGATCTTCCTGTTCGTGATCCCGGCCTTCGCGGGGCTCGCGAACTACGTGCTCCCGCTGATGATCGGCGCGCCGGACATGGCGTTCCCGAGGCTGAACGCCCTGTCGTACTGGCTGCTCCCGATCGCCGGGATCATGATGCTGACGAGCTTCTTCTTCCCCGGCTTCGGCGCCGGCTGGACGAACTACGCGCCGCTCTCGGTCGAGCAGCCGTTCGGCAACGTGTTCTTCTCGATGAGCGTCCAGTGGGCGGGGGCGTCGTCGATCATGACCGCGCTCAACTTCCTCGTCACGATCATCACCATGCGTGCGCCCGGAATGACGTTTTGGCGCATGCCGTTGCTCGTCTGGGCCAACTTCACGACCTCACTTCTCGTCGTGATCGCGACGCCGTTCATCGCCGGCTCGCAGTTCTTGGTGATGTTCGACAAGGTGATGCACACGAACTTCTTCAACATCGCGGAGGGCGGATACCCGCTCGGGTACCAGCACATCTTCTGGTTCTACTCGCACCCGGCGGTCTACATCATGATCCTGCCCGGGTTCGGGATCGCCTCGGAGGTGATCTCGACGATGTCGCGGAAGCCGATCTTCGGCTACCGGCTGATGGCGCTCTCGCTCGTCGCGATCCTGATCCTCGGCTTCTCCGTCTGGGCCCACCACATGTTCGTTTCGGGCATGGCGCCGTGGCTGCGCATCCCGATGATGATCACGACGCTCCTGATCGCCGTCCCGACGGGGATCAAGGTCTTCTCTTGGCTCGCCACCACCTGGGAGGGCCGGATCAACTTCTCGACGCCGATGTTATGGGCGCTCGGGTTCGTCTCCCAGTTCGTGATCGGCGGCCTCTCCGGGATCTACCTCGGGGCGGTTCCCATCGACATCGCCGTCTCCGATACGTACTTCATCGTCGCCCACATCCACTACGTGCTCCTCGGCGGGTCGCTGTTCCTGATCTTCGCCGGGATCTACTACTGGTTCCCGAAGATGACCGGGCGGATGTACAACGAGCGGCTCGGCAAGCTGCATTTCTGGCTGACGTTCATCGCTTTCAACGCCACCTTCTTCCCGATGCACATCATCGGGGTCCAGGGAATGCCGAGGCGCGTCTACACCTATGACCCGCAGTTCGGGAACTGGAACATGGTGATCTCGATCTCGTCGTTCGTCCTCGGCACCTCGTTTCTGATCTTCGTCTACAACATGATCGTCAGCTGGATCCGGGGAGAGCG
>JBKPFE010000217.1:0-4997 GCA_046728705.1 Actinomycetota bacterium | reverse complement strand
ACGGGCATCAAGGTCAAGCTCATCCCGCATCCGGCCGCCTCTGACGCCTCGTATGCCCAGCTGGCGCGGAACTTCTCGTCCAAATCCTCGTCGATCGACGTGATGATGCTCGATGCCATCTGGCCCGGCGCCTTCGCGCCGTACCTCGTCAACCTCAAGCCTCGGCTGGCGAAGCAGGCCAAGCTACACGCGCCGGGCAGCATCCAGAACAACACCGTCGGTGGACGCCTGATCGCGATGCCGTGGTTCGGCGACTTCGGCATCCTCTACTACCGCACCGACCTGCTCAGGAAGTACGGATACAGGAGCCCGCCGAAGACCTGGGCGGAGCTCGGGACGATGGCAAGGAGGATCCAAAACGGCGAGCGTCCGTCCAACGACAACTTCTACGGCTACGTGTACCAGGGCAACGCCTACGAGGGGCTGACCTGCAACGTGCTCGAGTGGCTGGCGTCGTCCGGCGGCGGGAACCTGATCGACGGCGGGAAGGCGACGATCGACAATCCGAAGGCGGTCGCGATGCTGAACCTCCAGCGGAGCTGGGTCGGCAGCATCACGCCGCGCGGTGTGACGTCGTACCAGGAGGAGGATGCGCGCAACGCGTTCGCAAGTGGCAACGCTGCCTTCCTGCGCAACTGGCCGTACGCGTACTCGGCGAACCAGGACACGCCGGTCAAGGGCAAGTTCGACGTGACGGTCTTGCCGCACGGTGCCGGCGCACCCTCGGTTGGCACGGTCGGCGGCTGGCAGCTCGGGGTGTCCAAGTTTTCGAAGAACATCCCGGCCGCGATCGAGCTCGTGCGCTACCTGACGAGCCCTGCGGTTCAGAGGTTCGACGCCATCTACAACAGCAACGTGCCGACGATCCAGTCGGTCACCAGGGACAGGGCCGTCGTGAGGACGAACCCCTACCTCAAGCCGGATATTGCCAAAGTCAAGCGTGTGACGCGGCCGTCCCGGTTCCTGAAGGGCCGCTACAACCAGGGATCGCAGATCATCTACCAGGGCGTCAACCAGATTCTGAACGGGCAGGACGCGAAGAACGTTCTGCCCTCGGTCGAGCAGAGGCTGAACCGACTCCTGCCGTAACCGAGCCCACCGCGGAAGGACGCGAGGTCCAAATGGCGATTACGAGAGGATGGGGGCTCCGGCCCCCATCCTCTTCAGTGGTGACCAGACGATGAGCGCGATCCAGGCGAGCGCGGAAAGGCGTCGCGCACGGCGCCGCGGCACGCGGCTCCAGCGCCGACAGACTCGCCTCGCCTGGATGATGCTCGTTCCTGCCCTTGCAGTCGTTGCCTTCGTGGCGATCTATCCGCTCGGGCGGACCATCTATCAGAGCTTCACGAACCAGCAGTTCCTCGCCGGCATCGAGCCGACGCGCTTCGTCGGCCTCGACAACTACCGCGAGCTCATCCACGACAGCGTCTTTCGCGACGCCGTCGTCGTGACGATCAAGTTCACGGTCATCACCGTCCTCTTCGAGTTCGTCCTCGGCATGATCATCGCGCTCGTCGTCAACTCGGGCTTCAGGGGCCGCGGTGTCATGCGGGCGGTCATGCTCGTTCCGTGGGCGATCCCGACCGTGATCTCGGCTCAGATGTGGAAGTGGATGTACGACGATGTCTTCGGCGTCCTGAACGACGGGCTCATGCGGCTGCACATCATCTCCGAGCCGGTCGCCTGGATCTCGCAGCCGAGCACGGCGCTCTGGGCGGTGGCGGCCGTCGACATCTGGAAGACCACGCCGTTCGTCGCACTCCTCCTCCTAGCGGGTCTTCAGGTCATCCCCAGTGAGCTCTACGAGGCCGCAGACGTCGACGGAGTGAGCAAATGGCACCAGTTCTGGCGCATCACGATGCCGCTGCTCAAGCCGGCAATCCTCGTCACGCTGATCTTTCGCACGCTCGACGCTCTGCGCGTCTTCGACATCTTCTACGTGTTCTTCGGATCGCGCGTGGACACGCAGACGATGGCCGTCTACAACCAGAACGAGATCGTCTCGATCGGCGACGTCGGCTACGGCTCGGCGATCAGCGTGGCGATCTTCCTGATCATCGGCATGTTCGTCGTCATCTACGTCACCTTCATGCGGGTGGAGCAGCAGTGAGCACGGTCGCCGAGCGCGCTCTCAGGGCGGAAACGAGAGCCAGGCCCCGGGTCCGGCCCCGGGCGCGGCGCAGGCGGGTGCGGCGATTCGTTCGCCGTCTGCCGTTCTATCTCCTCATCGCGCTCATCTTCTTCTACGCCGTGTTCCCGTTCTACTGGGCCATCCGCTCCGCCTTCACCCCGGAGGGCGATCTCTTCCGCACGCCGGTGCAGTACGTCCCCACCGACCCGACGCTCGCGAACTTCCGCGAGGTCTTGTCGACCGGCGAGTTTCAGCGCGCGCTGCTGAACTCGACGATCGTCGCCGGCTCGGTCACGCTCATGGCCCTGGCAATCGGATCACTGGCCGGCTACGCGCTCGGGCGCTTCCGCTTTCACGGCCGCTCCGCGACGCTCTACCTGATGCTCGCGATGACGACCTTTCCGCAGATCGCGATCCTCGGCGCGCTGTACACGTTGATCAACCGCTTCGGGCTCTACGACAGCCTCGGGGCGCTGATCTTCAGCTACATGATCTTCACGCTCCCCTTCACAGTGTGGGTGCTCACGAGCTTCATGCGCGCTCTGCCGCGAGATCTCGAAGAGGCCGCGTACGTGGACGGCGCTTCGCCGCTACAGACGTTCTACCGCGTCATGCTGCCGCTCGTTGCGCCGGGGCTGGTCACGGCAGGTCTCCTGGCCTTCATCGCGGCTTGGAACGAGTTCCTCTACGCGCTGTCGTTTACGCAGTCGACCGACAAGCGCACCGTTCCGGTCGCGATCACGCTCTTCACCGGGAAATCCGGAAGCACTTACCAGATTCCCTGGGGGCAGATCATGGCGGCCACGGTCATCGTCACCCTGCCGCTCATCGTCGCAACGCTGGTTCTGCAGCGGAGGATCCTCGCCGGTCTCACCGCCGGAGCGGTAAAGGGCTAAGAACTAGGAAACCGCCGCTCCGGTCTCGGGATCGAAGAAGTACAGGCGGCTGGTGTCGACGGCGAGCTCGATCGGATCTCCCTCGGAGATCCGGGTGCGCGGGCTGACGCGGGCGACGAGGCGCGAGCTCGGCTCGGAATCCGCCGTCTTCGGTTCTCCGAAATACACGTCTGCGTCGGCGCTGTCATCGCCCGTGACGTCAGGAACCAACGCCCGTGCGGCGACGGTGAAGTAGACCAGCACTTCGGCGCCGAGCGGCTCGGTGAGGTCGCACGTCGTCGCAAGGCGGCGGACGGGCGGAGTGTCCGTTACCAGGCTGGCATCTTCCATGTCCTCCGGCCGAATCCCGAGCAGGATCGGCCGCCCGACGTAGCGCTCGAGGTCCGATCGCGTTTGCGCGGCGTCGTCGACGGCGAGCCGGTGCTCGCCGAAGCTGACCGAGATCTGCCCGTCGCTTCGTGCCAGCTCCGCCTCGACGAGGTTGATCGAGGGCGACCCGATGAAGCCGGCGACGAAGTCGTTGACGGGACGGTCGTAGAGTTGCTGCGGAGTCGCGACCTGCTGCAGCCGGCCCGCGAGCATCACAGCGACGCGGTCTCCGAGCGTCATGGCCTCGATCTGATCGTGCGTCACGTAGATCGTCGTCACCCCGAGGCGACGCTGGAGGGCATGGATCTCCGCGCGCATCTGCACCCGGAGCTTCGCGTCGAGATTCGACAACGGCTCGTCCATGAGGAATGCCTGCGGCTCCCGCACAATCGCGCGACCCATTGCCACCCGCTGGCGCTGTCCGCCTGAGAGTGCGCGCGGCTTCCGCTTGAGGAACTCATCGATCTCCAGAACCTGCGCCGCCCGCTTTACGCGCTCGGAGATCTGCTGCTTCGGCAGCTTTCGGAACTCGAGCCCGAAGGCCAGGTTCCGTTCCACGGTCATGTGCGGGTACAGCGCGTAGTTCTGGAAGACCATCGCGATATCGCGCTCTTTCGGCGTGAGATCGTTGACGACGCGGTCGCCGATGACGATCTCACCCTCGCTGATCTCCTCCAGTCCGGCGAGCATCCGCAGCGCGGTCGTCTTGCCGCAACCCGAAGGACCTACCATGACGAGCAGTTCACCGTCCTCGATCGTGAGGTCGAGCGTGTCGACGGCGACGGTCCCGTCGTCGAAAATCTTCGAGACGCCGTCGTACTCGATCTGAGCCAAGTCAGCTCCCTCCGCCGTGTCGCGAGACCCTTCCAGCCTAATGAAACCGGTGACTCGGAGCTGGTGGCGCGACGGTGTCCTGTACCAGATCTACCCCCGGTCCTTCGCCGACGGGAACGGGGACGGCATCGGAGACCTCCCGGGTCTAACGGCCAAGCTCGACTACCTCGAGTGGCTCGGCGTCGATGGGATCTGGCTGAACTCGATCCACCCGTCGCCGAACGTCGACTGGGGCTACGACGTCGCCGACTACAAGGGCGTCCACCCGGATCTCGGCTCGCTCTCGGATGTCGAGCGGCTGGTCGCTGAGGCCGCGCGACGCGGAATCCGTGTGCTCCTCGACCTCGTTCCAAACCACACGTCCGACCGCCATCCATGGTTCCACGAGCGGCCCGGCTTCTACGTCTGGGCGGACGAGATACCGAACAACTGGCGATCGGCCTTCGGCGGCGGCTCCGCTTGGACGCTCGACCCTGAACGGGGGCGCTACTACCTGCACAACTTCGCGCGCGAGCAGCCCGACCTCGACTGGTGGAACCCCGAGGTGCGAGCCGAGTTCGAGCGCATTTTCCGCTTCTGGTTCGATCGCGGCCTCGCGGGCGTCCGGATCGACGTCTGTCACGGGCTGATCAAGGACCGCCAGCTCCGCGACGATCCGCCTGCGACCGAGGACGACGACCCGGACACACGCGCGCACGGCCTCCGGCGTGTCTATTCGATGAACCGTCCGGAGACGCACGAGATCCTGCGGGACTGGCGCCGTCTCG
>JBKPFE010000097.1:0-6288 GCA_046728705.1 Actinomycetota bacterium | reverse complement strand
GGCTTAAGGACGAACCTCGGTTCGTCGCGGCATTGGAGGAGCTGGAGCCGCTGGTCGAGCAGCGCGGAGAGCACTTGCCGGAGTTCGCCGAGCTCTGGGAGGAGATGACGATCGTGCGACGTTCGGTGGTGGGCGCGACGTGGTAACCGAGGCCGAGGTCTGGGAGGCGCTCGCCGGGATCACCGATCCCGAGATCCCTGTGATCTCACTGGTCGAGCTGGGTGTCGTGCGTGACGTCGAGGTCGAGGACGGGCGAGTGAGGGTGGAGTTCACGCCGACCTTCCTCGGCTGCCCCGCGCTCGAGGTGATGCGCGACCAGATGGCGGCGAAGGTCCGCGAGCTTGGCGCCGAGCCCGAGATCCATGTGATCGCCGACGACTCGTGGTCGACCGACCGGATCACGCCCGAGGGCCGCGAGAAGCTCCGCGAGGCCGGGTTCGCTCCGCCGGCGCCGAGGAAGGCGGGCGCGCTGCAGCTCGTCCAGCTCCAGCGGGGACCATTCCGCTGCCCCTACTGCGGGTCGACGGACACCGAGCTCGAGAACATCTTCGGCCCCACGCCGTGCCGGTCACTGCGCTACTGCAAGAGCTGCCGGCAGCCGTTCGAGCAGTTCAAGACGATTTAGGACCGGCGGCCCCGGGCGCCACGCCCGGGACGCGGGTCGCCGGTACGTCGCTCGTCGCTACAGATCGATCGACGAGTCGTGCGCGCGGTCCTTCGGGCAGTCCCTCTCGGTGACCCGCTTGCCGCTCTGGCTCTTGCCAGTGTCACTCTGCGCGGGCGCAGAGGGTTTCGCCCCTCCATCGGATCCGCCGCCGAGCGCGGTCCCAGCCCAGACGACCGCCACAGCCAGCAGACCGGCGATCAGTACGACGATCGCCCGCATGCGTGTGGTGCGTGCTTTCGCCATGTACCTCCCTTCGGTCGCCTGCCGGCACCCGTATGAGAGCAGATCTGCCGCCCAAGCGGAGGCGACCTCCGAGCGCGGTGCAGGGCCGCCCTAGGTCCCGCGGGCTACACGCAAGGCGTCAAGCGTCTCTCCGACAAGGCCGGCGAGCTCGCGAACCGAGTCTGCGTCTTCCTCGGTGAAGTCGGCGTCGTCCTGCTTGTCGGAGAGTTGGAGCATGCCGTAACGCCGACCGTCTTCCCCGCACACTTCGGTCCCAGCCGGGACGGATTCACCCGATAGTCACGGTAGTCCGCGTACTTGGCGCCGAGACTGAAGTACTTGCGCGCTTGTGCCGTGTCCCGTCAACCCACAGCTTGAGCGCTGCCTGCTCCGCGCCGGTGAGCGCGCGCGCAAGCCGACACGTGCGCCGGAGAAGCGCATCCACCCGCTCGGCAAGCGTCTCTTCCTCGGATCCAGCCTCGATGATCGGCGCGATCTCGGTCCCGACTTCACCCTCGCGCATTCCCCGGAGCCTAGCCACCCAGTGCTGTCAATCAAGGTAAGAACACATAGGACAAGAAGCCGCTGAACGGGAGGAGAGCATGCAACGGCTGAACCAAGAGATTGAACGGCTCGGCGGTGCCGATGCCTACCCGGTTGTATCCGTCGATCTGTTCTTCGAGGGTAACAACGACCCGGCGTCGATCGGGCCGAACCTCGACCCGCATCCGGGGATCCGCACCTTCGAGCGCGTGCTCGAGGAGATCCGACGCAGACCGGAGGTCTCCGACGTCGTCGTTCAGATCGACGAGGTCATCGAGGGCGAGTGGCCGTACGCTTCAGCCGTGTACGTGACTACCCACGGCCACACCGGAGGAAGTCCACCGGTGGGCATCGGAGCTCCAGCCGGACGAGTACATGGGCGATGAGGACGAGACCGGACCCTGGCTCGGACGCGGCAAGCCGCCCGGCGCACCGGACATGCCCGCCGGCCACCGCGTCGTCACGCTCTTCTGGGATTGAGAGGTACGCTGACGGCAGTGGCGGTCGAGATCTACTACTGCCCCACCTGAACGGGCTATGACGAGCGGGCTGCGAGTCTCGCAGCCGAGTTGAACGCGAACGGGATCCAGGCGGAGGACATCCCGGGCAGCAAGGGCCAGTTCGACGTGCTGCGTAACGGCGAGCTCATCTTCTCCAAGCACGAGAGCGGTCGCTTTCCCGAGCACGACGAGATCCTCGCGGCACTGCAGACCTGACCTCTCCATAGCAATCCTGCTATTCTATAGCACGATTGCTATGGCACGCCCGAGAGCGAAAGAAGCAGTCGAGCGGTTGCGGGAGCGTCTTGCGCACGTGGATCCCGATCAGGGCTGGCTCTTCGCCGCGATTGCCGAGCAAGTGGCGGATCGCCGTCGTGCGCTCGGTCTCTCTCAGACGGAGCTGGCGGAGCTGACTGGAACGACGCAGTCCGCGATCGCGCGACTCGAGTCGGGTGGGAGACCGCCCCGGATCGACACGCTCATGCGGATTGCGAACGCGCTCGACTGCGAGCTCCGCGTGGAGCTGAGGCCGAGGACGACGAAGGGGGATTCGAGATGAGCACGCGGGTCGAGGTCGAGGACATCCAGACGACGAAGAGCGAGAAGCTCCTTGCGCTCGTGCTCGCGATCTTCTTGCTGATCGGCGGCGTCTGGACGTACCAGCGAATCGATGACGAAGTACGTGACGCAGTTGGCGTCGAGAGCGTCAGGCCGAGCCCGGAGGATCGCGCTGCGCTCCAAAGGCTCGAAGACGCACGCACGAACCTCGACGCAGCCACGCAGGGTCAAGCTGCTGCCCGGGACAACTTGGAGCTTCGCCGCGAGGCCTATCGCACAGCGCTCGACGCCGGCCGGTCGGCGCCCGCACTCGAGCGAGCGTACGGGCAGGCGCAGGCTCGGTTCCGCCGAGCCCGGCGCGAGGTGGCGACGGCCCGGCGCGCGGTCGCTCGCGCCGAGCCAGCCGCCGATCGCGGCGATGATCGGCTTGCTTCGGAGCGTGAGCGGAGACAGGATCGGCGCGAGCTCTTCACCTTCTTGCTGCGCTTCGTCCTTGTCGCGGCTTCGCTTGGGCTCGGCTATTGGCTGCTGGCGCGAATGCGCAGGCGCGGGTCCCGGTACTTCACCGTCGCCGTCGGGGTAGTCGCGTACGCAGCGATCCTCGCCTTCGTTCTCGCCGCGGACTACATCACCGACTATGTCGACCCGCTCGACCTGGGGCCGCTCGTGCTCTCACTGTTCGGAATCGCGATCACACTGCTCGCCTTCGCCGTTCTCCAGCGCTACCTCGCGCGCAGGATTCCGCTCAGCCGCGTGCGGAAGCGGGAGTGCCCCTTCTGCGGCTACCCGGTACGCGGAAACCGCCGTTGCGAGGGTTGCGGTCGCGAGGTCGCGGCGAACTGTGCGGAGTGTGGCTCCGACCGGCGGGTCGGCGTCCTGCACTGCGGCGCCTGCGGAGCGCTGTGACTGACTGTTGGGCCGACTGGATCCGAACTCGCCGCACCGGTGGCGATCCTGAGTACGAGGCAAAGATGCTCGACGAGCTTGCGGCCGTTCGCGATCGCGTCCTCGACCGGGCCCACCTGCAGCCGGGCGAGACCCTGCTCGACGTCGGCTGCGGCAACGGCCTGATCGGCTTCGGCGCCCTCGAGCGCGGCGCGGGGGAAGTCGTCTTCGCCGACGTGTCCGCTCCGCTGCTCGACGACTGCCGCGAGCTCGCCTCGAAAGCCGGATTGCTGGGGCGGTGCCGGTTTGTGGAGTCACCGGCGGAGCAGCTCGATATCGCCGACGGCTCGATCGACGTCCTCACGACCAGATCGGTCCTGATCTACGTCAAGGCCAAGGACCGAGCGTTCCGCGAGTTTCATCGGGTTCTTCGGCCAAATGGTCGAATCTCGCTCTTCGAGCCGATCAACCGCTTCGGGATCGAGGAGCGCCGCCGGGCCTGGGGCTATGAGCTCGACGACGACGCGCTCGGGCTGATGCAGAAACTGACCGCCTACGCGGGGGACGTTCAACCGGCAGACGATCCGATGTTCGACTTCGACGAGCGTGGCCTCGTCGCGCTGGCCGAGAGGGCCAGATTCTTTCCGATCGAGCTCGAGTATGTGGCCGAGATCAGGTCGATCAAACCTCGAGGCTGGGAATCAGCCCTACACAGCTCGCCGAATCCCAAGCTGCCCACGCTGGCCGAGGCGATGGGCGAGGTGTTCACGCCGGAAGAACGCGAGCGGCTCGTGGCCGCACTCCGCCCAGCCGTCGAGGAGGGTCGCGGTGTCTGGCGGATGGGCAGCGCCTATCTCTCGGCGGTCAAGCCTGGCTAGCGACCCTTGAAGTCCGGCTCGCGCTTCTCGAGGAAAGCAGCGACGCCTTCCCGGAAGTCCTCGCTACGGGTGGCCGCCGACTGGAGTTGAGCCTCGAGCTCCAGCTGCTCCTCGAGCGTGTTGTTCGGAGCGGCGTCGAACAGGCGCTTCGTCATCCCGATCGCACGCGTGGGCATAGCAGCCAGCGTGGCGGCGAGCTCCGCCGTGCGGTCGGCCAGGCGGTCAGCGTCGACCACTTCGGAAACGAGTCCCCAGGTCTGAGCCTCGGCCGCGGTTAGCCGCCGGCCGGAGGTCATCCACTCGAACGAGCGCGCCGGACCGAGGAGTCGGGCGATGAAGAACGTGCCCCCGGAGTCGGGAACGAGGCCTATGTTGATGAATGCCGGGACGAAGGTCGCGGAATCAGCGGCGATCCGGAGGTCGCAGGCGGCGGCGAACGAGAGCCCGGCACCGGCCGCCGGCCCGTTGACCGAAGCGATCACCGGTTTCTCGAGGGCGCGGACCGCGAGGACGTTGGGGTGATAGCTGCCGCGGAGTCGGTGGGCGATGTCCCCGGGGGCCTCGCTGAACTCGGTGAGGTCTTGGCCGACGCAGAAACCCCGCCCCGCACCGGTGAGGACGACCGCTCTGACCTCAGGGTCGCGCGCGTCCTTGAGCGCCGTCGCCAGCGCATCGTGCGTGGCTTTGTTCAAGGCGTTGAGCACATCGGGCCGGTTGAGCGTGATCGTCAGGACGGCGCCGTCGCGGCTGGTCTCGACCTCGGGCATGGCGCAATCTTGGCGGATTCCTCGGCGCCGAGTTTTCACACCGGACATAAGGGGTAGACGCCGTTAGTAGCAATCCATATCGAGGGGGAAGCCATGTGGAGCTTCAGACCCAGAACTGCGGTCGCCGTGGCAATCCTCGCGCTCAGCACGATGCTTGCGGGCGGTGTGGTCGCCGCCACGCAGCCGAGCGACGAGCGGGCCCTCCAGCCCACGCGGCAGCCTGCGAGTCGAAGCATCGACTCGCAGGTGAACCGGCTGCTCTCGAGGATGACGCTCGAAGAGAAGCTGGAGCAGATCCAGTTGCTGCCGGACTTCCTTGTCACCGAAGCAGAGGTGCGCAAGGGGCTCGGCTCGATCCTGAGCGTGACCAACCCGGTGCGTATCAGAGAGCTTCAGCGCATTGCCGTCGAAGAGTCGCGCCTGAAGATCCCGATGCTGTTCGCGTTCGACACGATCCACGGGTTCCGGACCGTCTTCCCGATCCCGCTCGGCGCCGGCGCGAGCTTCGACCCGAAGGTTGCGTTCGACGACCACACCTACGGCGCGCGTGAATCAGCGGCCGTCGGGCTCAAGCAGACCTACGCACCGATGGTGGACGTCTCGCACGAGCCGCGCTGGGGCCGGATCGCCGAGGCCGCAGGTGAAGACCCGTATCTGAACTCGGTGTTCGCCGCTGCGCGCGTGAAGGCGATTCAGGGCGCCGACTACAGCGCCCCTGACAAGCTCGTCGCGAGCCCTAAGCACTTCGCGGCCTACGGCCAGCCCGAGAGCGGCCGTGACTACAACACCACCGACATGTCCATCCAGCGGCTTTGGAACTTCTACCTGCCGCCGTTCAAGGCCGCGGTCGACGCGGGCGCGGACACAGCGATGTGCGCGTTCAACGCAATCAACGGCGTGCCGGCCTGCGGCAACGACTACCTGATGAACGAGATCCTCAAGGGCCAGTGGGACTTCGACGGGTTCATCGAGAGCGACTGGACCGCGGTCGCCGAGATGCGCGCCTGTCCGCCGAAGACGCCCGACACCGGAGAGTGTGGGCACGGGGTTGCCGAAGACGGCCCCGCCGCCGCGGCGCTCGCGCTCAATTCCGGCGTGGACTCGGAGATGACGAGCACGCTGATCCGCGACTTCGGCGAGCAGCTGCTCGACGAGGGCCGGATTTCAATGAGGCGCATCAACGACGCGGTGCGCAGGATCCTGCGCATCAAGTTCCGCGCCGGCCTGTTCGAGGACCCGTACGCACCCTTCGACCCCGCCGAGGCCGA
>JBKPFE010000113.1:0-1659 GCA_046728705.1 Actinomycetota bacterium | reverse complement strand
TAAGCCGGATTCTGTCGGGGGTGACCATCTCTCTAGGCCGCCGGTTTCCCGACGGCTCGAGCGGCGCACCCGGCTCCTCGGCGGGCCGCCTCATCGGAGCCTGCTTCGCCTTGCACCGGACGGGGTTTGGAAGCCGCCGTGTCACCACGACGCTGGTGGGCTCTTACCCCACCTTTTCACCCTTACCTTCGGCGTCTCCGGAGAGTCTTTCGCCGCTGGCGGTCTCCTTTCTGTGCCACTTTCCGTCGGCTTTCGCCGCCTGGGGTTTCCCCAGCGTCCTGCCCTTCGGTGTCCGGACTTTCCTCGAACCGGCTACTGCCGGCCCGCGGTCACCCGGCCTGCAAATGTGAATTGTAGCCGCGCGTGTTCGCGCCCCACTCGGGCCGGCGCGAGTTCCGCACGTCTCGACCGTTCAGTTCAGACGGACGCACGAGCAAGCCCGTGCGTCCTGATGGTCGGCGCCGCAAGCGGCGCCTCAGCTCGGACCGGCTACGCCGGGTCGCGGTCACCCGGCCTGCAGCCCCAATCGTAGCCCGGGTTTTCGGGCGTCCCGGTCGCGGAATCCGAAGCCGCACTGAGGGCACTCGATATCCCCGTAGCGATGGAGCACGAACTCCCCGCAGACGAGGCACTCGAGGCTGGCGCCTCGCATGAGCGCCAGGAGCTCCTGATCGAGCGTGCGGTTGAGGGACCTGACCTCACTCATAGGACGTGCCTGAACACTCCGATCACCTTGCCGAGAATCTGGACGTGATCTGCGTAGATCGGTTCGAGCGCGTCGTTCTCGGGCTGAAGCCGGACGCGTCCGTCTTCACGGAAGAATCGCTTCACGGTCGCCTCTTCGGCGGACTCGTCGGCATCGGCGAGTGCGACGACGATCTCGCCGTCGCGAGCATCCTGCCGCCGCTGCACGACGACGAAGTCGCCGTCGAGGATCCCGGCGCCCACCATCGAGTCCCCCTTCACCCGCAGGATGAACTCCTCGCCTCCCCGCGAGAGTGGCTCCGGGACGGCGACGTAGTCCTCGATGTGCTGGTCGGCGAGCAGGGGGCCGCCGGCGGCGATCTCACCTACGAGGGGCAGTCGATGGACGTCGGCCGGAGACTCGTCGAGCTGGCGGCGCCGGTCGGTGAGCTCGATCGCGCGCGGCTTGGTCGGGTCGCGGCGGAGCAGGCCGGCCCGCTCGAGCTGCGCGAGGTGCGCATGCACGGTCGAGGGCGAGCGGAGGCCGACGGCCTCGCCGATCTCACGTACGGTCGGCGGGTAGCCGTGCTCGTCGACGAACGCCCGCAGGTAGTCGAGGATCGCACGCTGCCGCTCGGTCACCATCTGGCCTCCTTCCGCGAACATGTGTTCGATCACGGTAGCGGGGCGGCCGGACGGCGTCAAGGCTCAAAAAAGCCCGGGGTCGCGTTGCCCGGGGCCTAAGGCGCCGACTCGTCGGCGCCGACCAGAAGAGGCCATGCCGGCTTGGCCGGCGTGGCCGCTAAAAAGGCCCCGGAACGGGGCCTATGCGCTGGAGAGGACTTGAACCTCCACGGGCCGCAAAGCCCACAAGGCCCTCAACCTTGCGCGTCTACCAATTCCGCCACCAGCGCGCGCGGTCCAGTGTAGCGACGCCTATTGGAGGAGCCGGAACAGCAAAACGGTGTTCAGACC
>JBKPFE010000264.1:0-8652 GCA_046728705.1 Actinomycetota bacterium | reverse complement strand
CACGAGGCCGAAGTCGAAGGCGAAGTCGCTGTTGTAGGTCGAGACGTAGGGAAACTGCCAGCCCATCCGACGCTTGTAGGCGGTCAGCCGCTCGATCGGCGCCCGCGAGAAGCAGAGCAGCGTCACGTCGCGGTGGTTCAGGTGGACGAGCGAGCCGTCGAGCCCGTCGCCCAGGTTGGTGCAGCCGGGGCAGGCGCCGACCGTGTAGTCGGGGCCGAACATGATGTTGTAGGCGAGCAGCTGTGAGCGCCCGTCGAACAGCTCGGCAAGGGTCTTCTTGCCGTCCTCGGTGTCGAACTCGTACTCCTTCTCGACCGGGACCCAGGGGAGATCGAGACGCTTTTGCTTGATCTCCTCGTTTCGCTCCGCCTGCTCGGCCTCGAGCTTGGCGAGCTCGTCCCGGGCCGCCTGCCATTCCTCACGGCTTCCGGTCTTGTGTTCAGCCATTTCATCTCCCTCCAATCGGACTCGAACGCCGCCACGCCAAATCCATCGTCGGATCGGACGCTACCGGGATCACGAACTGAGACCGGCGACGACCCGTAAACTCATCCCAACGGTCCTCGAACTGCAGGCCAGAGCGTCGACTCCGTCACGTCAGGCGAGCTGTTGTCGGCCTCGTCAACAGCGCGCGGATGGAAAGGAGGGGTCGGCGGTTCGAGTCCGCCAGAGGGCTTGAAGAAGAGCCCCGCAACTGGGCTAATAGTGTTGCCTGCCTCGGCGAACTTTGGACGCTTCGCGGGTACGAGACGAATACATTTTGGGACTGGCGGGCACTCGCGGGCACGCGCGACGTCTCGCGGCACAGCTTGGAACGTGCTGAGACACTCGATCGCGACGACTCACTCAATAAGTTCCTGCAAGCAGGGTGTCGGCGTTGCCCCCGCTGGCGCGATGATGACTCCCTCCTTCGCTAGGGAGGAGGTCATGAGGTCAGTCTCCGTCGGGGTGCTGGTGTCGCCGGGGTTACGAACCTTGTCCGGCACGGGCGTGGTCGACCTCTTCGTCTAGCCCGATACGTCCGTGCAGCCTCGCGAGCAGCGAGGGTAGCCACCATGCCCGCCGGCCGAGCAGGCGGAGGGAGGCCGGGAGCAGCAGGCAGCGCACGAGCACCGAGTCGACGAGGACAGCGAGAGCGGTGCCGAGGCCGAGGATCTTGAGGACGATGATGTCCGAGGTGCCGAAGACGCCGATCGAGACGGCGAAGAGCACCGCGGCCGAGGTGACAATGCGGCCGACGACGGCGACGCTGCCACTGATTGCTTCGCGGTCGTCGCGCCCCTGTAGGCGAGCCTCGCGTACGCGGCTGAGCAGGAAGACGCCGTAATCGGTCGAGATTGCGAAGACGAGCGCGGCGAGCACGAGCGGGATGGTCAGGTCGAGCGCGCCCTGGCTCGCGTAGTCGAAGAGTCCCTCGAAGCGTCCGTCCTGGAAGATAAGGATCAGCGCTCCGAATGCCGCAGCCAGCGTGAGCGCGGTCATCGCCAGCGAGAGAAGCGGCGCGACGAGGGAGCCGGAGAGGAGGAAGAGGATGACGAGCGTCGCGGCCGCAAGGAGCGCGATCGCGAGCGGGAGGTGCGTGGCGATCGCGCTGCGCTCGTCGTGGAAGGCGGCCGCGTCGCCGCCGACGAGGAGCGGATGGGGGCTCTTTAGCGCGCCCAGTCGGCCGACCAGGTCCTGCGTCTCCGTGCTGTACGGGGGTTCCGTGGCGATCAGGTTGATCTGCCAAGCGTTGTTGCCCAGGAAGCGCGGCGCCGCGACAGCGAGGACGCCGTCGAGACGGCGCACCCTGTCCGCGAGCGAGGCGACCGTTGCCGAGGCTGTCGGCGGCGCCTCGAGCGCGAGGTAGAAGGGCGTGCCGCCGTTTGGCACGAACTCGCGCGAGCGATTGATCATCAGGTCGGCCTGGAAGGCCTGCGCCGAGGCGGGCAGGCTGCTCGCATCGACTGTGGTCCAGTGGATGCGGAACAGGGGAGTGGCCAGGACGATTGTCAGCACGACGACCAGCGTCGCGACCGGAATGGGGCGATCGGTGGTTAGCCGTCCGAGGCTATGCCAGAGACGCGATGGGACGGCCAGCCGCTTCGGGTCACGCCAGCGCGGGA
This sequence comes from Actinomycetota bacterium, assembly GCA_046728705.1. GTDB lineage: Bacteria > Actinomycetota > Thermoleophilia > Gaiellales > Gaiellaceae > JACDAN01. Next base: position 6,547 of record JBKPFE010000264.1, on the reverse strand, counting down.
GCGCCAGCGCGTCGATGCGACTTCCAAGGAGGCGCAGAATGGTCGGCAGCACGATCAGGGCGACGAGCATGGCGACCGTCGAGGCGACGATTCCGCCGTAGCCCATGGAACGCAGGAAGACCAGTGGAAACACGAGCAGGACGGCCATCGAGGCGGCGACCGTCAGGGCGCTGAAGACGATCGTGTAGCCGGCCGGAACGAGAGCGCGCCGCAGGGCGAGCCGGAGGTCGGCGGTCTTCGCTCGCTCCTCACGATAGCGGGAGAGCAGAAGCAGGCTCCAGTCGATCGAGAGCCCGATCGAAAGCCCAGTGACGAGGTTGAGGGCGTAGATCGAGAGCGAGGTGATGGAGGCGAGCTCGCGCAGCAGGAAGAAGCTGACGAGGACGGTGACCCCGCCCGCGATCGGCGCCAGCAAGCTTGCAACGAAGCCGCGGAAAAGAAAGAACGAGAAAACCACGATCAGAGGGACGGCCAGGAGCTCGGCCCGGCGCAGATCGTCTTCGATCTTCGTCGAGATCTCGTGGTTCGCGACCGGATTGCCGCCCAGAGTCACCCTCGGGTCTCCTGCGAAGGTGGCAACGAGGCGCTTCCCCGCCTCCTCCTGCTGCTCGTCATCAAGCGGCCGTAGGGCTGCAATCAGGTACGTCGAGCGGCGGTCGCGGCTGATCATCGCCGGATTGCGCGCGCTGGCCGCATCCAGAACCGCGACGACGGCGCGGTCGCGCCGCAGTCTCGCCTCGATGGCCGCCAGCGTCTCTCGGGCGCTCGGCGCACCGTAGGGCGAGGGCAGGCGCACGAGCACGAGAACGCTGTTGGCGGGATCGGTCCCGGATGCCTGGGCGATCAGCTCGCGCGCCTTTGCACTGCTCGACCCCGGCACGTCAAACCCACGCGGTTTCAGGTGTTGGCGAACGTCGGTCCCGAACACCGCCGCGATCGAGGCGATCACGAGCGCGACGGCGAGCACACGCCACGGACGGCGATCGATCAGATCGGCGAGCGCGGACAACATCGCTTCAGCCGGCCGCCACGCTGGGCGGCGCCGCGGTGCTTCCGATCATCAAGCTCACGCAACCTGCTCTAAGGCGCCGCGGCTCGGGACCGAGAATGAGCTGCAAGGGGCGGGCTCGCCGGCAGGCTCCTCGAGCTCCTCGGCGGCCTCTGGGGGCTGGACGCGGAGCAAGAGCGCACCCAGCGCAGCGGCGACGACCGCGAAGATGGCACCGACGAGGAACGCGACGTTGTAGCCACCAGTGAGCGCCGCTGTCTGGCTCTCTCCGTCGGCGAGGAGCGCATCGGTCCTGGACGCCGCGAGGCTCGCGAGCACGGCCAGCCCGAGCGCGCCGCCCATCATGAACGAGGTGTTGACGAGACCCGACGCGAGACCGGCCTCCGTCGGCTCGACGTCGCTCATCGCTGCCAGCAGAACGGGGTTGAAGGCCATGCCGGCGCCGAGACCGAGCAAGATCATGCTCGGGAGGACGTCGACTGTGAAGGTGCCGTCGACGGGTGCCCGCGCCAGGAGGAGAAGCCCGAACGAGGCGAAGAGTAGTCCGGCGCCGAGCGGAGGTCTGATGCCGAAGCGCAGGACGAGCTTCGCGGACAGCCCGATCGACATCGCGCCCATGACCAGGTTCCCCGGCAGAAACGCGAGTCCGACCTGGAGCGGGCTGTAGCCGAGCACAAGCTGGAGGTAAAGGGCGGTGAGGAAGAACCAGGCGAACATCGCCCCGGCCCAGAGCACGCCCACGGCGTTCGAGACGGCGATGTTGCGAAGCCGGAAGAGGCGGAGCGGGACGAGCGGCGAGCCCACCCGCGCCTCGAGGCGGAGGAAGATCGCAAGCAAGACAGCGGAGACGGCGAGCAGGCCGAGCGTACGCCCCGTCAACCATCCGACCCCGTTACCGTTCACGATCGCGTACACGGCTGTCATGAGCGCGGCCGTCACTGTGACCGCGCCGGCGACGTCGAGTCGTCGCGCGGCGGTCGTGGCGTGGGCTCCCGAAATCACGACCAGCGTCAGGACAACCACCAAGACGCCAACGGGCACGTTGACGAGGAAGATCCAGCGCCAATCGAGCGCGTCCGTGAGGATGCCGCCGAGGAGGACGCCGAGCGAGCCGCCGCCCGACGCGACGAAGCCGAAGATGCCCATCGCCCTTGCGCGCTCGGTGGGGTCGGTGAAGAGGGTCATCATCAACGAGAGGGCAACTGCCGACACAACCGCCCCGCCAACGCCCTGCACAGCGCGCGCGCCAACCAGCATCCCCTGCGAATCCGCGAAGCCGCACACAGCCGACGCAGCGGTGAAGAGCGCGACGCCGGCCACGAACAGCCTCCGATGCCCGAGGAGGTCGCCGAGCCTGCCCCCGAGGAGGAGGAAGCCCCCAAAGGTGATCAGGTACGCGTTGACGACCCAGGCGAGCGACTCTTCCGAGAAACCGAGATCCGCGCGGATTGACGGGAGCGCGACACCCACGATCGTCACATCCAGGACGATCATCAGGTCGCCCAGGCAGAGGATGAGGAGTGCGAGCCAGCGCCTGTCGGCGAGAGAGGTCCGGCCCGCGGCCTCGGCGCCTGCGATCCCGACGTGAGTGTCAGACCCCACCGGCGTCACGCTCCGTGACGCAGCTCTGCGGTTTGACCACTTTTGCGCATCTCGTGTCTCCTCCCGTTCGGGCTGCGACGACTTGCTAGCTGGGTCGCTGTGCAGCGACGTACCTGATGTGTGTGACGCCCGGCGCCTCGATCGCCTGCACCTGCTCGAGCGTCGGCTGGGCATCGCCCAGGTTGTCGAACAGCCGTGCCCCGCTTCCGAGAAGCACGGGGACGACGGATCACCATCTCGTCGAGCAGGCCGGCCGCGAGATACTGCTGTACGACGTTCGCGCCACCCCCGATCGAGACGTCCTTGTCACCTTCAAGTGTCCCTGCACGCCCTCGCCGATGCCGCCGATACCTCCGCCGATGCCGACGTCTTCGAAGTTGGTCTCGCGCTGGACGAAGCCGTAGTCAAGCGGGTTGTCGGCGTCGATTTTCCAGTCGAATAGCTGGGCGTAGAAGCTGCGCAGCTTCTCGCCGTCCTTGCCCCTGACCTCGAAATGGATTACCGGACGACCCATCTGTGCTCGTTTCCGGGAGTACGTCTCATTTGCCGACGAGTTCCGGAACTGGTCGAGTCGAAGAAGACGTAGTTCTCGCAGACCAGCCCGTCCCGGACTCGCGTGGGGCGCTGCCCAGAACCCGGCGAACACCTCCGTCGTCCAGCCGGCAGCGAAGAGTTCCTTCAGCCGAGCTTCGCGTTCACGGGTTGGGATTGTTGCCACCCCGTCACCTCCCGGGTGGTCATGTACGTCGACTTCGCTTAAGCGTCGATCCTGCCCACGCCGGGTGCGCGAGTCGATTACCCGTGGGGTAAGACGGTGGTAGCCACCGACGAGGTCACGGCTAGGGTCTCGACATGGCCCTCCCTGAGGGTGCACCGTCTGCAGGGGCGCTCCTACGTGAGTGGCGGCAGCGGCGCAAACTCACCCAGCTCGAGCTCGCCCTGCGATCGGCGGTCTCGGCGCGGCATCTCAGCTTTATCGAGACGGGTCGCACGCGGCCGAGCCGCGAGATGGTCCTCCACCTCGCAGAGCGGCTGGACGTTCCGCTGCGCGACCGCAACCGCCTGCTCTTGGCTGCCGGCTTCGCCCCCGCCTTCGGCGAGCGCTCACTCGATGAGAGCGAGATGGCGCCGGTCCGGCAGGCACTCGAGCGCTTCTTGTCCGCGCACGAGCCCTATCCGGCAGTGGTCGTCGACCGCCACTGGAACATCGTCGCCTGGAACCGCGGCGTCGACTACATCAACCGCGGTGTCGCGCCTGAGCTCCGGACGCCGCCGGCGAACGCGCTCCGGATCGCGCTGCACCCGGATGGGCTGGCCCCCCGGATCTCCAATCTCGCCGACTGGAGCGGTTACTTGCTCGCGCGGCTCCGCCGCGAGATTGAAGCGACGGGCGATCCCGATCTCGACGCCCTCTACCAGGAACTCGTCGCCTACCCCGGAGTGGCGATGGAGCACGATCGCGCAGACGCACCGACGCCGAATCAGATCATGCTCAAGCACGAGCTTCGGCTCGACGACAGAGACCTCGCGCTCTTCTGCACCTTCTCCACCTTCGGAACCGCCCGCGACCTCACGCTCGCCGAGCTCACGGTCGTCGCCTTCTATCCAGCCGACCCGCAGACTGCGGAAGCCCTCACCGAAGCCGTCAGCCAAGCCCGAGCCGACTAATCACAGTTCCGGTCAAGGAAGCCACCCGGCTACGGTACGGAACCAGTCCGTCCAACACCCGGCGCGCCCATGGGAGCCGCGTGTCGTTCGAGCTCGGCGACGAGTCGCTCGACGCGACGATGCGGTAGCTCTTCGATCCAGTCGCAGAGGAGGCCGGGGGTGACCCCGTCCGCCTGCACCGGGACGTCGACCCACCGGCGCGCCCGAGCCCGTATCCGGTCGGTGCTGGTCCCTACGAAGACCTTCTTGTCGACCTGGCGACGCGCTCTCCCCAGGGGAAATCTTCCCAGGCGCCCCGGGAGCGACAGCGCGAAGTCGCAGAGCCGAGCCTGGATTTCGACCATCGGTGCGGCCACCAGAGTCACGACGTGGACAGGTCGGGAGACAGCGGCGAGGGGTGCCGCGGCTCGTACAGTCCGAGCTCGCCTCCGCCGGGCAGTCGGATCGCGGTCACGAGCCCGAAGACCTCGTCGCTGACGGGCCGGGCGACGTCGACTCCATTGGCTTTCAGTTCGGCGACAGTGGCCTGCGATCGCAGCCAAGGTCGGGCTGCTCTCCCTTCTGCCTGAGGATGGGAAGCTGCGGTTCCGCTCGAACGCGTTATTCGAGCTCGAACAGGGAAGATCTCGGTTCCGAGCGGGTCACGAGCTCCCGGTTAGTGTCCTCGTATGGCTCTGGACGAGGGCGCACCGTCTGCGGGGGCGCTCCTCCGGGAGTGGCGAGAACGGCGCAAGCTCACGCAGCGCGAGCTCGCGTCGCAGTCGGCCGTCTCGGCGCGGCATCTCAGCTTCATCGAGACGGGGCGTGCACGGCCGAGCCGCGAGATGGTCCTCCACCTCGCCGAGCGCCTCGAGGTTCCTCTGCGTGAACGGAACCGCCTCCTCCTCGCGGCCGGCTTCGAACTCCTCGCTTACGCGGGCATCAGCACGGCACTGAGCCGCGCACACCCGCCGACTCCGCACGACATCATGCTCGTGCACGAGCTTCGCCTCGACGACACGGATTTCGCGTTCTTCGGCACCTTCACGACATTCGGAACCGCTCGCGACCTCACGCTCTCCGAGCTCACGATCCTGGCCGTTTATCCAGCCAACTCGGAAACCGCGATGCGGCTCACCGCCGCCGTCAGCGAGACGCAGATCGACTGATGAGAGTCCCAGCTCGGCGACACCGGATGATGCGGAGACTCAGCTGCGCAGCTGAAGAGGTGACGTCGCGCTCGGCAACCGCCTGCTCGAGTGTAAGCCCTCGCCCGCCGCGATACTCGACTGCGTGCCCCATCGCCCAGCCGCTCGCCCGCCGCCGCGACGGCGGGCTTGTGCGTTCTACGAGCAACTCTTCCGCTGGCGCCCGGAGCGAATCGACGCCGAACCCCGCTCGTACATCGCGCTCGACCTTGGCCACCTGCTGAGCGGTGGCATAGTTGAATGCGAAACCGACTGCGCCGTCCGGCTCGCCTACGTCGAGGTTGGAAGCATCGCCGAGGTCACTGAGCGGGCGCGCCTGCTCAGCGCCTCCGTCCGCGCCCCTTCCTCGATGCGCAGGCGGCGCCGACCGAGGAGTGAGGACAGATCCACAAGAGACCCCGACCCTGACCGACGCCCCGAATTGATCGCGGAGCTGTGGCCGAGGACGGCGCGCACATCCTGCCGCCGGCTCAGGAGATACGCGAGATCGCGGCGCGCCGGTCTCCACAGAGAACGGGCGCAGTGGAAGGCGTGGGGCTCGAGTTCGAGCTCCTCGGCCCGGACGGCCGCATCCGGCGCGACTACCAGTTCATCGAGAGTTGAGCACGGTGTAGCTCGGGTCGACTCACGGGGTCTGTCCCGGCGATGGAATGTCATGAAGAAGAGCGCAGGGGCGGGCCGCAGTCTGCGCGCTTCCCTCTTCGGCGTGTGTTCTACACAGACAACGAGTCGCGGATACGAGACGGGTACATCAGATCGAGCACGCGCGAGCACGCGCGTACACGGCCGGCACGATTCAAAGTGGTGGTTTGCAGGAAAAACGTGCCCGCGAGTGGTCGGCCGTGTCCGCCAATACCAGCTCCGGACCTCCATAGTAAGGAGGGGTCGACGGTTCGAGTCCGTCAGAGGGCTCTAAAATCCCCGCAAAACGGGGATTTTCGGATTTTCGTTGTCCAGGTTGGTACAAACGAGCACCTCCTTGACAAGGAGGGACTCCGCAATCTGGCCTCGTTCGAAGTGCCTTTGCAACCGCTTGACAAAGCGGTATTCCTCCAAACGCGCGGGTTCGGATCAGAACTCA
>JBKPFE010000133.1:0-1011 GCA_046728705.1 Actinomycetota bacterium | reverse complement strand
GAGGCTGACCTCAGTCTCGGCCGGTTCATGGATGACGTCGCCTCGTCGCGGCGATACACAACGTATCCGGTGCTCGAGCAAGGGCGCCCGATCGGGCTCCTCGCCTTCCGCTCCGTCGCCGCGGTGCCGCGCGACGAGTGGAACACGCGCCACGTACGCGACGCGATGATCCCACGCGAGAAGGTCCCACTTCTCGACGAGGACGAATCGGCAATCGACGCGCTCGCCGAGCTCTCCACAAGCGATGTGAACCGCGGCCTCGTCGTCGATGACGGCGGCCTCGCCGGATTCCTTTCGATCACGGACCTGGCCCGGGCGCTCGAGGTGGGGCGGCCTTCCCGGCCCGTCCGGGCGAGGACGCCTGAGCGCGCGCCGTAAACCGCCCGATCCTCGATCACGCCCGACCCTAACCGTATTTAGGACGTACGCCAGTCCGCCCCGTGCACGTCGTCGTCTCCGAGGCGCAGGAGCTGGAGGCGCGGATCCAAGAGCCGACACGCGGCCTTACTTCATCTGTTGAAGCTACTATTGTCCGTGTAGCTACGACAGAAGGGTGGATCGAAGTTGAGCACATTGCTGCTTGTCCCACTTGACGACACCGTCGTCTTCCCGAACATGAACGTCACGATCTCGGCCGACGTGGGCGATGAGGAGCGCGTGCTGCTCGTGCCGCGCCACGAGGGCGAGTACGCGAAGGTCGGCACGGTCGCCGAGGTCGCCGAACGGGTGCGCCTGCCCGGCGGCGTCGGAGCCGTCAATCTGGTTGGTCTACACCGTGGAATCGCCGGCGCCGCCCGCACCGACGCCAAGGGCCAGCTTCGGGTCGAGGTGCAGGAGCAGCCCGACGTAGAGCCGCCGGGCGTGAAGACCCGCGAGCTCGAGCGCGAGTACCGCGCCGTGGTCGAGGAGATCCTGGAGCTCCGCGGTGACGACGGGCGCATCTCCTCCTTCGTGCGCTCGATCGGTGAGGTCGGCGCGCTGGCGGACACTGCGGCGTACGCGCCGGAGACC
>JBKPFE010000129.1:0-4312 GCA_046728705.1 Actinomycetota bacterium | reverse complement strand
CCGCTGCTCCAGATGCCCATCGCCGGGACGTTGACGGCCGGGAAGGGCCGCGTGCGCTCGAGCTCCTGCTCGGGAGTGGCGTTCGCGCGGTACCAGTTCAGCCCTGCGGTCAGTGCCCCTGGGCGAGACAGATCGGCGATGTACCGCTCGCGATCCTGGGCGTTCCCCAGCATCTCCCGGAACAGCTTCCAGTCGTCGCGCTGGATCAAGGCCTCGGCTACGCCGGTGAACTGGAACAGGAGCTGGTACCAGCCTTTCTGTCGCTGCTCGATCGAGGGTCGCCGAAGAGTGTTCGGGTGACCGACCGACATCGCGACGAGCCGCTCCACTCTTGCCGGAGCGTAGGCGGCGAGCGCCCAGGCGAGTCCGGCGCCCCAATCGTGCCCGACCACGTGGGCGCGCTCGACGCCGAGCACGTCGAGAACCGCGACCATGTCCGCGACGCTGCGGGCGATCGCGTACTGCTCGACGCCTTCCGGCCTCTCCGACTCGCCGAAGCCGCGCAGGTCGGGCGCGATCGCGCGCATGCCGGCGCCTACGAGCGCCGGGATCTGGTGGCGCCAGAGCTGCGACGAGTCCGGAAACCCGTGGAGGAGTAGCACGGCCGCGCCCTCGCCCTCGTCGAGCACGGACAACTCGACTCCGTCCGCCCGAATCCTGTGCAGCGCCACGCAGGAGTGAACGCTTATGAAGCGGTTGGCTCGTCGTCGGCCAGCGAGACCCCCCGCGACGGGCGGACGAACGGGTCGATCTCCCTCGCGGTGAGCTCCGCGGGCCAGTCGCGCGGGTAGTCGCCGAGACTCCACCGTTCTCCACCGGGAACGCGGAGCTCGACCGCGATCCGCTCTCCCTCGATCCGGAGGAGGTTGTACGCGGGCTGAGGGAAGCCGCGTGTTCGGAGCGTCGAGACCGTGCCCGAGTGGACGATCAGCATCCCGGCCAGCGGCCAAACGTACGGAACGTGGCGATGGCCCGACAGGACCAGATCGACGCTGCCCCGGCGCAGCAGTGCGAGCACGTCGCCGGCGTCGAGCACCTGGTTCCGTTCGCGACCGGTTCCGGGGACGGGCATCAGGTGGTGGTGGCACACGAAGACGCGGAGGTCGGCGTCAGGGGCGAACCCCTCTTCGATCCAGCCGTAGTGCTCGCGCCCGAACTCGCCCTCGTCGATGTCGGGCTTGGAGGAGTCGACGCCGACGAGCGCAACGTCGAGCCCAGCGGACTCGAAGCGCTGCTGCGAGTCGCGCGGGCCGAAGGTGTCCTCGTAGAGCAGGTAGCCGACGTTGCGCGCGTCATGGTTGCCGGGAACGCGGACGATGTGAGGCGCGGCGATCGCGGCAAGCTCCTTCTCCGCGAGCGGGTACTGGTCGGGATAGCCGTCGTCGGTGATGTCGCCGGCGACGACCACGAGATCCGGCTCAGCAGCGTTGATCTCGTCGATCGCCGTGTGCAACAGCTCCTCGCGAAAGCGAGCGGCGCCGACATGGACGTCGGAGAGCTGCGCGATCAGCATCTGTCGACCTTAACGAGGGTGCACGCCGAGCAGGAAGCGGACGTACCCTCTGAAGCGTGAGTGCACCATCGTCGGAGGTGATCGGCGCCTTCGCCTCCCGGGCCGAATGGGACGCTTGGCTCGCGGCGAAGCACGAGAAGTCGAGCGGCGTGTGGCTCAAGCTCGCGAAGAAGGGCTCGGGGATCGAGAGCGTCTCCCAAGCGGAGGCGGTGGAGGCGGCGCTCTGCTACGGCTGGATCGACGGCCAGGCGCAGAGCATCGACGAGAACTACTGGCTGCAGCGCTTCACGCCGCGGACGGCGCGGAGCAAGTGGTCGAAGCGGAACCGCGCAAGAGCGATCCGGCTGATCGAGCGCGGCGAGATGAAGCCTGCCGGCCTGCGTGAGGTCGAACGCGCCAAGTCCGACGGCCGGTGGGATGCGGCCTACGACGCTCCGAGCACGGCGACGGTTCCGGATGACCTGCGCGTCGAGCTGGAAAGGAACCCCGAGGCGCGCGAGTTCTTCGCCAGCCTCGACAGCAGGAACCGGTACGCGATCCTGCACCGAATCCAGGACGCCAAACAGCCCGAGACACGGGCGCGACGCATCGCCAAGTTCGTTGAGATGCTGAACGAGCACCAGAAGCTCTACCCCTGACTGGCTGGGGATAGCCCCAGTGCAAGACGCCAGGCGGCGCCATTGTCCACCGCTACACGCGAAGGCAGCCTCGAGTCATGGGTCAAACGAGTGAAGGGATGCACCCATGAGACTGAATCTGGCAGCCCGCGCGGGGCGCTGGAGCGCCGCGCATTGGAAGACAGCCACCTTCGGATGGATCGCCTTCCTCCTCGTCGCAGTCGCCATCGGCAGTGTCGTCGGCACGAAGTCGCTGAGCGACAACGAGGGCGTTCCCGGTGAGTCCGGCCGGATGGAGAAGATTCTCGACGAGAGCTTCCAGCGGCCCGCCGGAGAGACCTTGCTGATCCAGAGCGACACGCTCACCACGGACAGCCGAGCGTTCGAGTCGGCGGTCGACGACGTCACCCGACGAGTCTCGTCGATTCCCGCCGTCACCAACGTCCGCAGCCCGCTCGAACGGGCCAACTCCGACCAGATCTCCGCCGATGGTCACTCGGCAATCGTCCGCTTCGACATCCGCGGGGATCCCGAGCAGGCGGTCGACAAAATCGACCCCCTAATCGCCGCGGTCGAGGAGGCCAAGGCCGCGAATTCCCAGGTCTTCATCGGCGCGTTCGGCGATGCGACCGCCGAAAAGGGCATCGGCGACTCGGTCGCAAACGATCTCGAGCGGGCGGGGCTGCTCTCGCTGCCCGTGACGATCGTCATCTTGATCATCGCGTTCGGCGCCCTCATCGCAGCGGGCATCCCGTTGCTGCTCGCGCTCACCGGCGTGATCGCGACCATGGGCTTGCTGGCGATTCCGAGCCATGTCTGGCCGGTGGACGACAACGTCAGCGCCGTCGTGCTGCTGATCGGTCTCGCAGTCGGCGTCGACTACTCACTCTTCTACTTGAAGCGAGAACGCGAGGAACGCGCTGCGGGGCGGAGCGAGAGCGCCGCGCTGGAGGCCGCCGCCGCGACGTCCGGTCGCGCCGTTCTCGTCTCCGGCCTGACGGTGATGGCCGCCATGGCCGGCATGTTCCTCACCGGGGACAAGACGTTCAGCTCCTTCGCCATGGCGACGATCATGGTCGTCGCGATTGCGGTTCTCGGGTCGCTGACCGTTCTGCCCGCGCTGCTGTCCCGCCTGGGCGACCGTGTCAACAAGGTGCGCGTGCCCTTCGTCTACCGCCTGCAGCGGCCGGGCGGCGGTCGCGGGTGGAGCTGGATCCTCGACCGCGTCCTCCGCCGGCCGGTCGTCTCGGTCGTCGTGTCGGCCGGGATTCTCGTGGCGCTGGCGCTGCCGGCACTCGGCATGAAGACGGTCGTGCCCGGCGCCGAGGCGCTCCCCAAGGACCTCGAGGCAGTACAAGTCTATGACCGGCTGCAGAAGGCCTTCCCGGGGGAGGCGGATCCGGCCGCGGTCGTCGTGCAGGCGCCTTCGATCGACGCCCCGGAGGTTCAGGCGGCGATCGAGGGCCTCCGTGCCCGCGCCCTCGAGAGTGGTCAAATCCACAAGCCGGTCACGGTCGAGGTCAACGAGGCGCGAACGGTCGCGCAGATCGAGCTCCCGATCGAGGGCTCAGGGAGCGACGACGCTTCCTACGCCGCGGTTTCGACACTTCGGGACGAGATCGTCCCCGAGACGCTCGGCTCGGTCGACGGCGTCGAGGCGGGGGTCTCCGGCTCGACGGCGATCTCGAAGGACTTCGGCGACTCGATGCGCGAAAAGGCGCCGCTCGTGTTCATGTTCGTGCTGGCGTTGGCGTTCCTGTTGCTCCTCGTCGCGTTCCGGTCGATCGTGATCGCGGTCAAGGCGATCGTGCTCAACCTGCTCTCGGTCGCTGCGGCGTTCGGAGTCCTCGTGCTCGTCTTCCAATACGGCTGGGCCAAGGACCTGCTCGGCTTCGAGTACACCGGAGGCGTCATGGCCTGGCTGCCGGTGTTCCTGTTCGTGATCCTCTTCGGGCTCTCGATGGACTACCACGTGTTCATCCTCAGCCGCATCCGTGAGGCCTACGACGGAGGCATGAAGACCGAGGACGCAATCGCCCACGGGATCAAGACGACCGCCGGCGTCGTCACCAGCGCCGCGATCGTGATGGTGTTCGTGTTCTCGATCTTCGGAACGCTGTCGCTGATCATGATGAAGCAGTTCGGCGTCGGGTTGGCGACGGCCGTCCTGATCGACGCGACA
>JBKPFE010000090.1:0-3569 GCA_046728705.1 Actinomycetota bacterium | reverse complement strand
CGACGGCCTCTTGACCGTCCTCGGCGATTCCGACCACGTCGACGCGATCGTCCTCGCCGAGCACAGTCATCAGCGATTCGGCGAAGAGGCGGTGGTCGTCAGCGATGAGGATGCGGACGGCCCTCTCAGAAGCCGGCGAGGGCATGCCCGGAGATTACGTGCGGCGTGTGGCTTCGTATAGTCCAGTTCAATCCGAAGGGTTTCCCTAACCGTAAGTTTGGGCAATGCATGTGGACGAGCGTGCGGGGGTTATCGAGACCGCCGCGTGGCAAACCCTTCAAAATCCAAAGATTCTGCGCTATATCACTGTAGATGCGGCCCCCGGCAAGCGGATGATTTCTTCCTCGGCGCCTTTGGCGGTCCTCTTGGACCCGCATCCGATCTGGCTGGACGCGATCGAGCTCGTCCTCGACCGAGTCGGAGTCACTGTGGTTGGAAAGACGAGCTCAGGCAGCGAAGCACTCCGGATGGTCGAAGATCGAACCCCTGACCTCCTGACTGTGGAGATCGACCCGCTGCCCGGTGAGCCGAGCGGCTTGGACGTGCTGCGTCAGGTTCGCTCGATCGCGGCCGATCTCCGAGCGATCGTGCTCTCGACGCATCACGACTCGAGCCACATCGACCGCGCGCTGGCTGCGGGCGCTTCGGCCTACGTTGTCAAGACGGCTCACCCCGACGACGTCGCGTCGGCGGTGCGGCAGGCGTTCGACCATTCCGTCTTCATCGCGGGCGCGGCGCCGGCACCGACGCCGACTCCGGCGGGTGCGCCCGTTCGAGTAGAGCGACCGGGTGGCCTGACCCGCCGCGAGCTCGAGATCCTGAGATTGGTGGCGGAGGGGCACTCCAATGCGCAGCTTGCCCGCATGCTCTGGGTGACCGAGCAGACCGTGAAGTTCCACCTCTCGAACATCTATCGGAAGCTCGATGTCGCGAACCGCACGGAGGCGAGCCGCTGGGCTCAGCGCAACGGCCTCCTCGGTGATGAGCTCAGCCTCGCCTAGAAACGCCTCTAACAGAACGAAGCCTTGTGCCGTCGGGCCAAGCGTCGTTCAGTCAGAGGCTGACGGCGGCTACCATGGAGCCTGCCCGGCCGCGCTAGGCGGGGAGCTAGCGGTTCCCTGAACCCGCAATCCGCTCAAGCGGGGCTGAATCCCCTCCCGAGGGGGTAGTGCTCGAGACACGGGCTTCGGGCGCGAGTGTTGACGGTTAGGTCCCGCGCACTGGGAGCCTGCGAACCGCGTCAGATCCGGGAGGAAGCAGCGCTAAGCAGTCCCTCTCAGGTGCCGCGGGTAGGCCTAGCCCGAGCGAGCGCCCCTGTACCGGCTCGGTGCACCGCCTTCAACAGAGGGTGCGCGGCTGGGCATCTGATTGAATCGGACTCCCGCCGCGTGACCGCCCTTTACCGCAAATATCGCCCACAGGACTTCGACGAAGTCGTCGGCCAGCAGGCGGTCGTCCAGACGCTCCGCAACGCGATCGAGTCCAGTCAGGTCCGTCAGGCCTACCTCTTCGCCGGACCGCGCGGGACGGGGAAGACGTCGCTCGCGCGGATCCTCGCCAAAACGCTGAACTGCGCTCTGGGGCCGACGACGACTCCGGACAAGACGTGCCACTCGTGCTTGGCGATCGCGAGCGGCACCTCGCTGGACGTGGTCGAGATGGACGCGGCCTCGCAGCGGGGGATTGACGACATCAGGGAGATCCGCGAGCGTGTCGTACTCCAGCCGGTCGAGGGTCGTTACAAGGTCTACATCCTCGACGAGGCCCACCAGCTCACGGATGCGGCTTTCAACGCCCTACTGAAGCTAATCGAGGAGCCTCCACCCCACCTCCTCTTCGTCTTCTGCACGACCGATCTCGCGAAGATGCTCCCCACGGTCAGGTCGCGCTGCCAGACGTTCGTCTTCTCACGCCCACGGTTCCCCGAGCTGATCCGCCTGCTCACGCGAGTCGCCGAGGGCGAGGGGATCGAGGCGCCGGAGGCTGCGCTGTCACTGATCGCCCGCAGTGCGAGGGGCAGCTTCCGCGATGCCGTCTCGACCCTCGACCAGCTCGCCGCTGCCACCGAGGGCAAGGTCACCGTCCAGGCCGTGCTCCAGCTGCTGGGCGCGGTCGAGGAGGAGGCGCTCTTCCGGCTCTGCGACCTGGTCGTCGACCGCGACACGGCGGGCGCGCTCCAGTTCCTCGAGGAGCTTGCCGAGCAGGGTCAGGATCTCGGCCGGCTCGTCACCGACCTGCTCGAGCATCTGCGGCACCTCCTGCTCGTCCAGCACCTGGGCGAGGTGCCGGACTCGCTGCCGGTCACCGAGGAGACGCGGGAGCGCCTGCGCGCGCAGGCGAACCAGCTCTCCGAGGCAACGGTGATCCGGCTTTGCGATCTCCTCGCTGTCGCCGTCGACGACATGCGCCAGGGCGGCGACCCGCGCCTCCCGCTCGAGCTCGCGTTGATCAAGGTAACGAGGCCGGGCGCCGACCTCGAGCGCGAGTCGCTTGCTTTCCGCCTCGAGCAGCTTGAGCGGAGCGGCTCGGCTGCCCCGTCCGCCGAGCCCCACGAGGCCGAGGAGCCGGCCCCGACACCATCGGCGAGTGCGCCGCCGGTGGAGCTGGAGCAACTCCAGGACGCCTGGCAGCGGGCAGTGATCCCTGCCGTCGAGCAGCGCTCTATTCCGACAGCGTCGATGCTCCGCGAGGCCCACCCATCCGACCTCGCCGGAGACACCCTCACGCTCGAGTTCCCAGCGACGGCGGCCTTCCACCGGAACCTTGCTGAGGAGCCCAAGAACGCGACGCTGCTCGCCGATGCGCTTTACGAGGTGACTGGACGCCGCTTCGCCGTCATGTTCGAGGTCGGCGAGAACGGCGAGAGCGAGCCCCAGGAGCAGCGCAAGCTGAGCGAAGAGGAGCTCGTGGAGGAGATCAAGCAGACCTTCGACGCCCGCGAGGTGAGCCCGGAATGAAGGGGATGGACCTGAACAAGATGATGCAGCAGGTTCAGCAGATGCAGGCCGAGATGATGAAGGCGCAGGAGGAGCTCGCCAACGAGACCGTCGAGGCGTCAGCAGGCGGCGGGATGGTGACGGTGACGGCCACCGGCGCCGGCGAGATTCAGAGGATTGTGATCGCGCCGGAGGCGATCGACCCCGACGACCCGGAGCTCCTCGCCGACACGATCCTGGCGGCGGTCAATGAGGCGCTCCGCTCAGCCAACGCGCTCGCGCAGTCCCGCCTCGGCGGAATGGCCGGCGGCCTAGGGCTTCCGGGTCTCTAGAGCGCCGCGGCGGCCAGAGGCCCAACCGAGCTGGACCTGGTCTCGCGCTCGAGCGCGACGGACTGGAGGAGCAAGAACGTCCGCGGATCCGGGCGCGAGAGCAGCCACTGGTGACGGAGCATGTCGATGTCCACAAGGCTCGTGTCCACTCCCTCGCCTAGCCAGTTATCGACTAGCCCGCGACAATGGCCCCGCCAGAAGGCGTGCTCGTGTGGCTGAGCAGCCCGCGGCGCGAGGAACTCGCGGGGCAGCAGATCACCGAAGAGTCCAGTCGCCGAGCGACAGTGGGGCGGCAGAGCCC
>JBKPFE010000349.1:0-4477 GCA_046728705.1 Actinomycetota bacterium | reverse complement strand
ACTGTCGTCGCCCTGGGCGGCAATGCGCTGATTCGACGCGGCGACCGGGGAACGGCGGCGGAGCAGGCGGCGCGGCTGCGCGAGGCTGCGGCGTCGCTGAAGCCGCTCTTCACAGAGCCTCGACTCGTGATCACACACGGGAACGGGCCGCAGGTCGGGAACGAGCTGTTGCGGCAGGAGCGGGCCGCCGACGAGGTGCCGCCGCTCCCCCTCTACCTCGCCGTCGCGCAGACGCAGGCCGAGATCGGCGCGTTGATCGAGACGGAGCTCGGGCCGGTCGCCGGACGGCCGATCGCCTGCCTGCTCACCCACGTCGTGGTCGCCGAGGACGATCCGGCCTTCGGCCGGCCGACGAAGCCGATCGGGCCGTTCTACTCGTCGGAGCAGGCTCGGACGCTCGAGCGGGAGCGCGGCTGGGCGCTGGTCGAGGAGCAGGGACGCGGCTGGCGTCGAGCGGTTCCCTCACCGGCGCCGCTGGAGGTCGTCGAAGTCGCCCAGATCCGATCCTTGCTCGACTCCGGCGCGCTGCCGGTCGCCTGCGGCGGTGGTGGGATCCCGGTCGTGAGGCGCGCCGACCGGTTCCAAGGGGTCGAGGCGGTGATCGACAAGGACCGCGCGTCGGCGCTGCTGGCCGCCGCCCTCGGCGCCGACCGGCTCGTCATCCTCACCGACGTCGGTGCCGTCAGGCGAGGCTTCGGCACGCCCAGGGAGGAAGAGGTGCGCGAGCTCCCGGTCGACGAGGCCGAAACCTTGCTCGCCGAGCTCGCCGAGGGCTCGATGCGGCCGAAGGTGGAAGCGGCGATCGCCGTCGCCCGTGCCGGCGGCGAGGCGATCATCACCGCGCTCGACCGGGTCGAAGACGCACTCGCCGGCCGCGCCGGCACGAGAATCAGGATGTGATGCGACCAGAGACGCGCTACACGAAGTCGCCGGAGGGTGGCTATGTCGCCTACCAGCTCTTCGGCTCCGGTTCCGTCCCGCTCGTCTTCGTGACGAACTGGATCACGAACTGCGACGCCATGTGGGAGGAGCCCACGATGGCCGCGTACTTCGACCGGATGGGGAAGTTCGCCAGGGTTCTCTGCTTCGACAAGCGTGGAACCGGCGTCTCAGACCCGGTGCCGCTGAGCAACCTGCCCAGGCTCGAAGAATGGATGGACGACGTCTCGACCGTCATGGACGCCGCCCAGGTGGAACGCGCTGCCCTGGTCGGGGACACGGAGGGCGGCCCGATGGCCATGATGTTCGCCGCATCCCATCCCGAGCGGGTCTCGGCGCTTGTCCTCGTCAACACCTTCGCCCGTTGGCGCCGCGCCGATGACTACCCGATCGGCATGCCGCACGAGACGGCGGAGAAGCTCGTCGACCGCTATGAGCAGCACTACGGCGTGACGAGCGAGATTCTCGCCTTCACCGCGCCGACAATGGCGCACGACGCGCGCATGGCTCGGTGGTTCACGCGGTACCAGCGACTCGGGATGCCCCGAGGCGCCGCCACGACGATGTATCGCTGGGTCACCGAGCTCGACGTGCGCTCAGTGCTCCCGTCGATCCGCGTGCCGACCCTCGTGCTTCAGAGAGCGGGAGCCCTGCACCACCGGGCCGCGTTCGGTCGATACCTCGCGGAGCACATTCCGGGGGCGAAGTACGTCGAGCTGCCCGGCGCCGACACGCTTCCGTTCAGCGCCGGCGAGTTCGCACCGCTGCTCGACGAGGTCGAGGAATTCCTGACCGGAGCGAAGGCGTTGCCGGTTCTGAACCGGCAGCTCGCCACCGTCATGCTCACAGACATCGTCGGCTCGACACGCCTCGCTGCGGAACGGGGCGATGCAGCCTGGGTCGACCTCGTCCGACAGCACGACGAAGTCGTGCGCGAGCACCTCGACACCTATCGCGGCCATGAGGTCGACCATACGGGCGACGGCTTCCTCGCGACCTTCGACGGTCCAGCTCGAGCCGTGACGTGTGCCGCCCGGCTGGCGGAGGCGCTGGGGAAGGGTGGGATCACCATCCGCGCGGGGGTCCACACAGGCGAGGTCGAGCTCGTCGACGGGAACCTGCGAGGCCTCGCCGTGCACATCGCTGCTCGAGTGATGGCGGCCGCGGAGCGCGGCGGCATCCTGGTCTCTGGAACGGTCCGCGACCTCGTCGTCGGCTCGGGGATCGAGTTCGCGGAGCGTGGTGCGTACGAGCTCAAAGGCGTGCCGGGGAGCTGGGTGCTCTCCGAGGTGATCAGCGCGCCCTGACCGAACCGCTCGGCGGGGGTCGCCGAATGAGCCGCGACCCCAAGAGCGCCGAAGCGTCGGCGCTGACTCGAAAGGAGCCGCACACGATGCGCACGCTCGTACTTGCCGTCGTCGGCATCGCCGTCGCCGCCGCGGTGTTGCTCGTCCGCGGGCCCGCCCTCGACGCGGGCCAGGCCTCGAGCCACCGCGAGGCGCCGATGATCGCCGAGAGCCCGACGGACGACAACACCGACCTCTACGCGTACAGAAGCTCGGACGCGCCGAACTCCCTGACCGTGATCGCGAACTGGAACCCGGCCGAGGACACCGCGGCCGGACCGAACTGGTACCGGTTCTCGTCCGGAGCGCGGTACGCGATCAACATCGACCGGAACGGGGACGCGAAGGCAGACGTCACCTACCGCTTCCGCTTCCGCAACCGTGACGCCTCGCTCTTCCTGGGCAACACGGTGCAGGACTACACAGTCACCCGCGTCATGCGCGGTCAGGAGACAGTGGTCGCCCGCGGCGTTACCCCGCCGAACAACATCGGCCCGCGGACGACTCCGAACTACCGGCAGCTCGCCCAGAACGGCGTGACGAACCTCGCCGGCGGCGGCAAGGTGTTCGCCGGCCAGCGCGAGGACGCGTTCTTCGCCGACATCGGCGCGATCTTCGATCTCGTCGCGATCCGGAAGGGCGTCGGGAACATGGGCGGCGGGAAGGACTTCTTCGCCGGCTACGCCGTCCACGGGATCGCGTTGCAGATCCCGATCTCCCAGCTCGACGACTCCGACCACACGGTGGGCGTCTGGGCGACGACCGAGCGACCGCGGCTGAAGATCCGCGAGTACCGCCGCCAGGGCGTCAAACGCTTCTCCAAGGAGTGGCAGTGGGGCCAGGTCTCGCGCCTGGGCAACCCGCTGATCAACGAAGTGATCATCCCGACCAAGCTCAAGGACCGCTGGAACCGCTTGAGCCCGGACACGGATGCGCAGTTCGTGCAGTACTACCGCCAGCCGCTGCTCGCCGCGGTCATGAACCAGCTGTACGGCCTCGGTGTGCCGGAGACGAACCGTGACGACCTCGTGTCGGTCCTGCTCACGGGCGTCCCGGGCCTGAACAACACTGGCCAGAAGCTCGCTGACATGCTGCGGGTGAATCTCTCGATCCCGCCCGCGGCGAACCCGAACCGGCTAGGCGTCTTCGGCGGCGACGTCGCCGGCTTCCCGAACGGCCGCCGGCTCACGGACGACGTCGTCGACATCGCCGAGCGCGCGGTGGCCGGAAAGCTCAAGGGCCATCCCGCCGGCGACCTGCTCGGTGACGGCGTCGACGGGAACGACGTGCCGAACCTGGCCGGCTTCCCGTACGAGGCCGATCCCCCGAGCGGCTTCGACAACGTCAAGGGGCAGCAGAAGCCTTGATGCGACGGGCTCTGCTCGCAGGAGCGGTGGCGGCGATTGCCGCCACCGCTCTCCTCTTCGGCGGTGCTCTGCGGAGCGGCGACCGGGCGACGGCGGCTCCGACCGGCCGTCAGCTCGTCCGCTTCGGGCTCGAGGAGCTGCAGGCCGCGCGCACCGGTGATCCCTCACGGTACGCCCGCGCGGAACGTGCGCTCCGGCGCGCCCTCGCCGCCGACCCGAACGACGTCGACGCCGTGATCGGGCTCGCGTCGCTCGCAAACTCCCGCCACAAGTTCGGCGAAGGGCTCGCACTTGCCCGCCGTGCTCAGCGCCTCTCGCCTGACACAGCGCTGACCTACGCCGTGCTCGGCGACTCGCTCGTCGAGCTCGGCCGCTACGACGAGGCGTTCGCGACCTTCGACCGGCTCGCGGAGCTCAAGCCCGGGCTCGCGTCGTATTCGAGGACTTCCTACGCGCTCGAGCTGCTGGGCCAGGTCGGGCCTGCGATGTCCGCGATGGAGCTGGCCGCCGACGCAGCGGGAGGTCAGGGCGAGCCGGCTGCCTTTGCCCACGTCCACCTCGGCAAGCTCCATTTCTCGGTCGGACGCTACGGCGCCGCCGTCCGTGAGTACAAAGCGGCGCTCACCGCCTCGCCCGGCTACGTCGAGGCATTCGACGGGCTGGCACACGTGGCCGCCGCCCGTGGGCGCATCGACCAGGCGATCCGCCTCGAGCGGCGGGCGGTGGAGCGCAATCCGCTGCCGCAGTTCGTCGGAGCGCTCGGCGACTTCTACCGCGCCGCCGGCAAGCCACCGCTCGCACGGGAGCAGTACGAGCTCGTCGGCG
>JBKPFE010000391.1:0-3419 GCA_046728705.1 Actinomycetota bacterium | reverse complement strand
GGCTTTCCGGTTCTGGTCCCAACCGCGGGGATGACGTTGGCCGCGGTCTCGTAGTCGGGCGACTCGTAGGAGCCGAACGCGATCGTGCCGACACCGGCGAGGAGCGGCAGGAAGAGCGCGCCGGTTGAGAAGGCGGGTGCGGTGGAGATCTGCCGCTCCCAGGTGACCGACGTCACCGTCGAGAGCGGGAAGACGGTCCGTTCGCCGCCGCTGCCGAGGACGAAGCTCGGCTCGACCTTGCGGAGCTGGCGTCTGATCTTGCGCGAGATCGATCGGATCGACTGGGTCGTGAAGGAGCTCGCGCGGGCGGCTTTGATCGACTCGCCGTCGATGTCGCGGATGCCTCGGGTGACGACGAGCAGGTACGTCGTCGCCTCCCGGAGCTGCTCGTCGGTCTCGGCGTGCACGGTGTTCGTCGCCGGCTCCCACACGATCTGGTTGATGCCGACGCGGTCGCCGCGTGGCCCGACGAGGAAGACCGTCGAGCCCGAGACGGTCGAGACGTCGATCGGCCCGCTGAACGGGATCGAGATCCGCGGTTGGATGTTGAACCCGTCGAGCTGATTCAGGACGTCGATGTCGGCGCAGTCGCTGGGACGCGCCGCGCAGTCGGGCTTGGGCAGGTTGACGCGCAGCCCCGTCGCCTGCGTGTGGTCTCGGACGGTGTAGAGGTTCGTCGGGAACGGCTGACCCACCTTCACCGTGGCCAGTCCGACTCCCGGAAGGACAAGGACGGCGGCGACTACGAGCAGCGCCGCGGTGGCGATCCTTGGCATGTGGCCTCCCCTTTTTCTGACTGAGATGGGTGATGCCACGATCTTGAGGGTCGGAAACCCTCGATCAGCGTTCGCGGATCCGTGGGTCCAGGGCGGCGTGGGCGATGTCCGAGAGCAGGTTGGTAATGACGATCGCCGTCGTCAGGACGACGGTGAGCCCAAGCGTGAGCGGGTAGTCGCCCACCCCTGCTGCCGCGATGAAGTAGCGGCCGATGCCGGGGATCGCGAACATGTACTCGACCACGAACAGGCCCATGACGAGCGAGCCGAGCAGCGGCCCTGTCATCGAGACAATCGGGATCAGCGCCGGGCGCAGCACGTGCACGCGTACGACGCGGCCGCGCCGTAGGCCCTTGGCGCGTGCCGAGCGGACGTAGTCGTTCCCCAGCACTGCAAGCATCTCGGCCCGCAGCACGCGCGTGATCATCGATAGGGGGGCCAGCGCCAGCACGAAGGTCGGGAGCAGCTTCGCGCGCCAACCGTCCCAACCGAACGCCGGGACGGCGCCGGCCTTGACCGCGAGCAACCAGAGGAGCACCGCCGCGGCGAAGAAGGCAGGAACGCCCATCGTCACGGCGACCAGCGCCGTCACCACGCGATCCACCAACGTTCCGCTCCAGAGCGCGGCGAGGACGCCGAGCGGGATGCCGAGTGCGAACGCGAGGCCGAGCGCCAGCAGCGCCAATTCGAGTGTGATCGGACCCTGTTCGCGCAGGATCGAGTTGACCGTCCGGTTGGGGAACGTGAAGGTCGGGCCGAAATCGAATCGCACCAGCGAGCGCAGGTACCGGACGTACTGCACATACCAGGGCTTGTCGATCCCGAGCCTGCGCTCCTGGTTTCGCCTGATTGCCTCGGGCTGCCAATCGCCGTACTTGACCCAGGCGACGTTCGAGAGCCCGAGTGGCGGCGCGTGCCGGAGGGGACTGCTTTGGATCGCCCGCATGAGGCCGAAGAGAAGCGTCACGCACACGAGCAGCACCGGGATCGTCCAGAGGACGCGCTTCAGCGTGAAGGCCAGCATTACCCGCGGGCCCTCTGTGCGTGCCGTCGCGCCTTGGCGCGGTTTCCGCAGACGGCCATCGTGCACCAGCGCCTGCGGCCGCGAGGATCCAGGAAGAGCCAACCGCAGCCCTCCCCTGGGCAGCGGCCGATGGTGCTGAGATCCGTCGAGGCGAGGAGTGCTCCCGCCGCGCGCTCGAGCTCGAGCTCAGGCAGGTCGAGGCCCGCGCTCTCGGGAATCACCCAGCGGCGGCCGGGCGGAGCGTCGCGAACGAGCACGGCGGCGCTCGCAGCCGCACGCGCCTTGGCGGCGACCGTCTCCCACGCGTCGTCGTCGGCGGGATCGGTGCAGGCCGCGTAGACGGCGTCGCGCAGCGCCAGCGTCCGCTCGAGGACCCGGCTCGCCTCCGCCGGCTCCCGCTCTGCGCTTCGGCGCACCGTGGCGGCGATCGGAGCGCCGACCAAGCCGGCTTCTCGCGCCCACACGACCAGGTGGACGTAGCTCGTCAGGTACTCGCGCGGCTCCGCCGTGCCCCAGCCCGCGCGCGTGTTGCAGAAGTCCAGCGTCGGCTCGTCGGCAATGGACACCGGAAGAACGTGCCCGTCGACCCGGCGCTGGTACCGAGGCAATTGGTCGCGATTCGAGCTAACCACTAATGCGCAACTTAGTGGTTAGATTGGTCGTGCGCAAGAGCTCCCGCGACGGGAGCAGCTAGGCGCGGGCAGGCTCGGTGGTGAGCGTTCTGAGCAGCTCGATGACGCGGCGGTCGATCTCGTCCCGGATCGCCCGCACCTCCTCGAGGCTCTTCTCGGCCGGGTCCTCGACCTCCCAATCCTCGTATCTCTTGCCCGGGTAGATGGGACAGGCGTCGCCGCAGCCCATCGTGATCACGGCGTCGGCGGCGCGGACGACTTCGTCCGTCAGCGGCTTCGGGAACTCGTGGGAGAGGTCGACGCCGAGCTCCTCCATCGCGCGGACGACGCTCGGGTTGATTCTCTCGGCCGGATCGCTACCGGCGGAGCGGACATGGACGAGGCCCGCCGCCCGCTGGTGAAGGAGCGCCGCAGCCATCTGGCTTCGACCCGAGTTCTGGACGCAGACGAACAGAACCTCGGGAACATCCTTGGCGATCGTTCCCTCGGACTGTCCGAGTGCTCGGAGCCGCTCGCGCGCGAATCGATGGACCAGCACCGGGATGAAATCGGAAAAGCGGGCCGCCGGAAGATCGTGCAGCGACTCGTTCACATACCGCTCGATCGTCTCGCGCGAGAAGACCCCGCGGAACTCGTCCACGAGACCCTCGATGCCGCGATCGAGATGGCCTTGAGTGATCGGATCGAGCGCTTGCGCCATGCTGGGAGGCCGCACAGGCGACCCTCGTCAGTCTAGGGGCTTGGACGATCCCGAGGGGTCGCCGGCCGGTGTCCAGGTGGTGAGAGTCCGGTGAACGCTTAACGCCGCAGCTTGAGCTCCTCGTCGGCCTGTTCGATCACGAGTGGGTCGTGGGTCGCGCAAACGATCGTCGTCCCGCGCTCCGCGATAAGGCGGGAGAGGAGTGCCCCAATCTCCAGCGCATTCACTGCATCGAGCCGCGCCGTCGGCTCGTCCGCCAGCAGCAGCTTCGGCCGAGCTGCCACCGC
>JBKPFE010000102.1:0-2854 GCA_046728705.1 Actinomycetota bacterium | reverse complement strand
GCGGAAGTGATCGATCGCCAGGTTGTGGGCGATGCGCAGGAGCCACGCGGAGAACGGCACCGACCGCCATTGGAAGCGCCGAATCGCCTCGAGCATCTTCACGAACGTCTGCGTCGTCAGATCCTCGGCGTCGTGCCTGTTGCCGACGCTCATGTGCAGGTAGCCGTAGATCCGGTCGAAGTGGAGGAGATAGAGCTCCTCGAGCGCCGTACGGTCTCCACGCTGGGCGCGCTCGACGAGTAAGCGAACGCGTCCGTTGTGATCGCGCCGCTTCGCCGGAGTGGCTACCGCTACGGCATCCTGCCCCACGCTTCCTTGGATGCCGGAGCGTGGGCAAACCCCAACGTCAGGTCACGAAACCGACGCGACCTTCGCGTGCAAACCGCTTGAGATAGACGATTCGGCCGAGGGCGACCGTGTAGCGACCGTCCTCGGCGTCGAGCAGGAGCGTCCCTCCCTTGCCCGCGTCGAGCGCGTTCTCGAGCTCGTCGGCGGCCTTGGAGGTGACCAGCGCGCTCATGATCTGGCTCCCCTCGAAGCCGAGCTCGATCCGGGTGTCATGCTCGTTAGTGGCCATCCACCAGCTCCGAGAGTACGCCGTGGACTGAATCCGGGTGGACGAACGCGACCTGGAGGCCGAACAGCCCTTCGCGCGGGGCTTCGTCGATCAGTTCCACACCGCCTTCCAGAAGCCGGTGGAGCGCCGCCGGCAGGTCGGCGACCTCGTAGGCCACGTGGTGCATGCCCTGCCCGCGCTTGGCGAGGAACTTGCCGACCGGCGTCTCCTCGCCCAGCGAGGCGAGGAGTTCGACGCGGCTCTCTCCGAGCCGAACCGACGCCGCCTCGACGCCCTGCTCCTCGACGGTGGCGCGATGCTCGACCGTCGCCCCGAACAGCCGCTCGTACGTCTCGACGGCCTCGTCGAGGTTCTCGACCGCGACGCCGAGGTGGTGAATGCGGAGCGCGTCCACGCCCTCTGGATGCTAGTTACGGTCGGTCGGACTGCGGCCGGACACCAGGTCGACACCCCTGCCCTCCGCGGCCGACTAGCCTGCACCTGTGCGCGAGCTGCCGATCCCATCGCACTTCGATCCCGCCCGCGTCGGCGAGGTCTGGAGCGTCCCCTACCAGGAGCGCGCGGGCGAGGCGCAGGCCTGGGCCGAGGAGCACGGTCTGCGGCCGGCGCTCGAGGACGGCTTCCGGCTCTGCCTCGTCGTGGTCGACGTGCAGAACACGTTCTGCATTCCCGGCTTCGAGTTGTTCGTGGCCGGGCGTTCGGGGACGGGCGCCGTCGACGACAGCCGGCGGCTGTGCGAGTTCCTCTACCGCAATCTCGACTCGATCACCGCGATCATCCCGACGCTCGACACGCACGGGGCGATGCAGATCTTCCACGCCGCGTGGCTCGTGGACGCCGAGGGCCGACACCCCGAGCCGTACACGCTCGTCACGGCGGAGGACGTCGACTCAGGCCGGTGGCGGATCAATCCCGCGGCGGTCGAGAGCGTGGGCATCGAAGCCGACTACGCCGAGCGGCAGCTCCTCGACTACGCGCGGAAGCTCGCCGAGCGCGGGAAGTACAACCTGACGATCTGGCCGTATCACGCCATGCTCGGAGGAATGGGGCATTCCCTGGTCCCGGCGGTCGAGGAGGCGATCTTCTTCCACACGATTGCACGCTCGAGCCAGCCTGCCTTCCAGGTCAAGGGCGACAACCCGCTGACCGAGCACTACTCGATGCTGGGCCCCGAGATCACCGAAGGCCCCGACGGCGAGACGATCGCCGGCAAGAACGACCTGCTCATCCAGCAGCTCTCCCTCTACGACGCCATCGTCGTCGCCGGCCAGGCCAAGAGCCATTGTGTTGCCTGGACGATCGACGACCTCCTCGAGGGGGACGATGACCGCGAACGAGCGCTGGCGCCGCGTACCTACCTGCTCGAAGACTGCACCTCGCCCGTCGTCGTCCCGGGCATGGACTACACGGAGCAGGCCGACGCCGCCTTCGACCGCTTCGCGGCGGCCGGGATGCACGTCGTCCGCTCGACCGAGCCGATCGAGAGCTGGCCCGGGATCCCGACGCCAGTCAGGTAACGAGCTCGAGGCGCTCGTTCGGCCGGTACCAGCGGCCGGCTTTTGCCGAGGGTCGACCGTCGGTCAGCACGACGTCGGCGGTGAAGTCGTTCTCGCCTCGGATCAGCGCCGAGCCGACGCCATAGGAGTCCACCGGCACGCCCTTCTCCTCGAACGCCGAGATTCGCTCGGCGTTCATGCCGCCGGAGACGACGATCTTCACGCGCTCGAAACCGTCGCCGTCGAGTGCCTCGCGCACCTTCAGGACGAGGCGGTCGTTGACGCCCGTGGGATCGAAATCGCCGAGCTCGTTCCAGAGCGATCGGTCGACCATCGTCCGTGAGGTGTCGAGACGGACCCCCCACAGCCTCTCGCCCAGCGCCCTGGCTACCTCGAGCGACGTCCCAACCGAATCGTTCTCGAAGTCGACCAGGACGACCACGTTGCTGTCCGGGTCGCTGTGCTCGACGAACTTGGTCGCCGCGAGGACTGTGTTGCCGCCGTACGAGCTGATCAGCGAGTGCGGAACCGTGCCGATCGCCCGCCCTCCCCACCACGACGCATTCGCCTCGGTCGTCACGCCGATCGGAACGCCGATCGTCGCGCCCGCGACGTAGGCCGCGAACCCGTCGCCCGTTTGCACACGGTGATGGTCGTAGCGGGCCGGCATGAAGATGATCGGCTTGCCCTTCGCGGCCTCGACGACGCGCTTGACGTTGGTGGCGATCATCGTCCGGCGCGCCAATACCCCGAGGTAGAGGGTCTCCAGGTGGGCGAAGCC
>JBKPFE010000352.1:0-2811 GCA_046728705.1 Actinomycetota bacterium | reverse complement strand
TTCGGCCAGATCGTGATGACGAAACTCGCGGTCGTGAACGGGATCGATCCGCTGCTCGCAATCGGCCTCGGGATCCTGGCGTGCGTGGGCTTCGGCATCCTGAACGGCGGGCTCGTGACCGGCGTGAAGCTGCCTGCGTTCATCGTGACCCTCGGCACGCTCAACATCGCGTTCGCGCTCACCCACGTCTACTCGAACGACGAGACGTACTCGGACCTCCCGAGCGAGCTGTTGTTCTTCGGCAAGACGTTCACGATCGGAAACACCGACTTCACGTACGGCGTCGTCCTGATGTTCGTCCTTTTTGGGATCGCCTGGTACGCGCTCACGCAGACGGCGTGGGGCCGCCATGTCTACGCCGTCGGCGACAACCTCGAGGCGGCGCGGCTGATGGGGATCAAGGTCAACCGGGTGCTGCTCAGCGTCTACCTGCTCGCCGGCCTGACCTACGGGATCGCCGCGATGCTCCTCGTCGCCCGAACCGAGCTTGGCGACCCGAATGCCGGGCAGACGACCGAGAACCTGGACGCGATTACCGCAGTCGTGCTCGGCGGCACGAGCCTGTTCGGCGGGCGTGGGAGCGTGATCGGAACGCTGATCGGCGCGGTCGTCGTCGGCGTCTTCCGCAACGGGCTGACGCTGATCGGGGTCGAGGTCGTCTGGCAGTACTTCGTCACCGGCATCCTCGTCATCCTGGCGGTGTCAGTCGACCAGCTCACCCACAGGAGGAGAGCGTGAGCCAGCCAGAGCCGATCCTCGAGGCGCGGGGCCTGGTCAAGCATTTCGGGCACGTCGTGGCTCTCGACGGCGCCGACTTCGAGCTCTATCCGGGCGAGATCGTCGCGATCATCGGCGACAACGGCGCCGGCAAGTCGACGCTGATCAAGTCGCTGTCGGGCGCGCTGCAGCCGGACGACGGCGAGATTCGCCTCGACGGCGAGCGGGTGCGCTTCCGCTCACCGGGCGACGCGCGACGCGCCGGAATCGAGACCGTCTACCAGGATCTCGCCGTCGCGCCATCACTCGACATCGCCTCCAACATCTTCCTCGGTAGGGAGGCACGCTGGCGAGGCCCCCTCGGCTTGGGGCTGCGCCTGCTCGACAAGCGCAGAATGCGCCGTGAGGCCGCACAGCACTTTGCGGAGCTCCAGATCGGCGTCCAGTCGATCGCCCAGCCGGTCGAGGACCTCTCAGGCGGACAACGTCAGGGGGTCGCGGTCGCCCGGGCGGCCAAGTGGGCGCGGCGGCTGGCGATCATGGACGAGCCGACGGCGGCGCTCGGCGTGCGGGAGACCCGTCAGGTGCTCGATCTGATCCAGCGGGTTCGCGAGCGCGGCCTGCCCGTGATCATCATCAGCCACGACATGCCGCACGTTTTCGAACTCGCCGACCGGATCCTGATCATGCGGCTCGGAAAGCGCGTAGCCGTGGTGACGCCGCAGACGCACACGATGCCCGAGGCGGTCGCGATCATGACCGGCGCGACGAAGAGCGAGCTGGAACAGGCGTTGACGAAGGAGGCGCCGCCGGAGTGAGCCTCCGCTGGGCCTTCCTGTCGACGGCCCGGATCAACCGCCTCGTGCTCGAAGGCGCTCGGGAGTCCGATCGGGCCGACGTGATCGCCGTGGCGAGCCGAGACGCCTCTCGCGCGGAGGCCTACGCCCGCGACCACCAGATCGAGCGTGCGTACCCGAGCTACGACGCGCTGCTCGAGGACGCCGATGTGGAAGCCGTCTACATCCCGCTGCCGAACTCCATGCACGTCGAGTGGACACTGCGCGCGCTCGAGGCCGGGAAACACGTGCTGTGCGAGAAGCCGTTCTCCCGGCACTCCGAGGAAGTCGAGCGTGCGTTCGATGTCGCCGAGTCCGCGGGCCTGGTCCTCTCGGAGGGGTTCATGTGGCGGCATAACCCGCAGGCCGCGAAGATCTCGGAGCTCGTGGCCGAAGGCGCGATTGGACGCCTTCGCGTCGTGCGGGTTGCCATGAGCTTCCAGCTCGCCACCGTGCACGGCGAGCACGACACCCGCTTCCGGCCCGAGCTCGACGGCGGCGCACTGATGGACGTCGGGTGCTATTGCGTAAGCGCGATCCGCCTCGCGGCCGGCGAGCCGGAGCGCGTGAAGGGAGAGCAGGTCGTCGGCGAGAGCGGTGTCGACGTCGTCTTCGCGGGGACACTCGCGTGTGCCGACGGCGTCGTCGGACACTTCGACTGCGGATTCGTGCTGCCACGTCGCGGCGAGCTCGAGGTGATCGGCGAGGCCGGCGTGCTCCACGTCGCGGATCCGTTCCACGTCACCTTTCCCGGGATCGAGCTGCGGCGCCAGGACGGGGTCGAGCACATCGAGCTCGCGCGGGCGAACTCGTACCAGCTCGAACTCGAGAACATCGCCGACGCTGTTCGCGGCGACGCGCCTCTTTTGCTCGGCCGCGACGATGCCGTGGGCCAGGCACGCACGATCGAAGCGCTTTACCGTTCGGCGGCATGACGTACGCACCTGCCGACGACCGCTACACGCGGATGACGTATCGGCGCAGCGGGCGGAGCGGCCTCCAGCTCCCGGCCGTCTCGCTCGGCCTATGGCACAACTTCGGCCACGACTGGCCGCTCGAGACGGGCCGCGCGATCCTCCGGCGCGCCTTCGACCTCGGGATAACTCACTTCGACCTCGCCAACAACTACGGGCCGCCGTACGGCTCGGCCGAGGAGAACTTCGGCCGCATCCTCTCGGCCGACTTCAGGCCCTTCCGCGACGAGCTGATCATCTCGACGAAGGCGGGCTGGGACATGTGGCCGGGCCCCTACGGCGAC
>JBKPFE010000088.1:0-7333 GCA_046728705.1 Actinomycetota bacterium | reverse complement strand
CGATCCGCTTGCGCTTGTTGACGAGCTCACCGGTCTCGAGGTCGATGAAGTCGCCGCCCAGGCCCCAGCGGATCGCCCGCCAGAAGTTCTCCTCGATCAGCCGGTGCGTGGGAAGCGGCAGCGGCTCACCCTCGTCCAGCGACCGCGCCGTCCGCACGGCGAGCGCGTAGGAGAGCGCGGCGAGGGAGCGGGCCTCGCCCAAGTCCGGCTGGGCATCGCAGATGCGAATCTCGACCGTCGGAAACGAGAGATGGGGGCGGATGCTCCACCACATCTGCGTGTGCTCGTCGATCGAGCCCGTCCGGTAGAGGAAGCGCACGTACGCCTCGAACTCGGCCCAGCTCCCGTAAGCATCCGGGATACCGCAGCGCGGAAAAAGCTTGGTGAAAATCTCGGTGCGCACCGAGTGCAGGTGCGTGAACACGTTCTCGATGAAGGGCGAGCTCGCCGAGAGTGCGAGCAGCTCGGGCAGCAGGTGCCGCATGTGGTCGCACACCCGCACGGCGCGGTCCGGGCCAGTCACGGCGACGTGGACGTGGAGGCCGAACGAGTTGTTCCGCCAGACGACCCAGCGGAGGATCTCGTCGTTCCGCCGGTAGTGCGGAGTGTCGATGATCCGCTGCTCGTGCCACGGGCTCCACGGGTGCGTCCCGGTCCCGCCAAGCAGGACGCCGAGCTGGTCGGCGAGCGCGCGGAGCTGC
This sequence comes from Actinomycetota bacterium, assembly GCA_046728705.1. GTDB lineage: Bacteria > Actinomycetota > Thermoleophilia > Gaiellales > Gaiellaceae > JACDAN01. Next base: position 6,632 of record JBKPFE010000088.1, on the reverse strand, counting down.
TCGCGCCGCTCGCCCATCCGCGCCGCCGCCTCGGCGAAGCCCTGACAGCGGCCGGTGCGCACCTCGACCTCCGACGCGATCAGCTCGCCGACGAGATGCTCCTCGAGCTCCGTCCCGCGCGCAGCGGCCTTCAGCTCCTCGAAGCGGTTCGTCAGCGACAGGGTCTCGGGATCGAGGATCGCGAACTCCTCCTCGACCGCGACGTTGAAATCCTCTGCGGACTCGAAAGCCCCGCGCGCGACTCGGAGCAGCTCGTCCGGGGTGAGCTGGTCGGCCATGGCCGGCGAAGGTTACGTAAAGGGTTCTAACAGCCGATCGGCGACATGGGCCCAGGACCGGCGCTCCTCGGCGACCTGCCGGACGCGCTGCTTGAGCTGTCGCGCTCCTTCGGTGGCAGCGCCAGGAGGCGGTCGAGCTTCGCACGGAGATCGGCGACGTCGCCGGTGTCCAAGCTCGTCAAGTCAGGGCCCAGCGCACGACGCGAGCCGCCGAGGTCGTAGAGCTCCGGGTGGGCTCCTGGCAGACGACAACCACGTCGTGGCCGGCCCGGCTCCACTCGCGCGCGCCCGAGTGCGTGTACACGTTCGAGCCCGTGCCGCCGAGCAGATAGCCGTGCCAGAGAAGGATTCGCAAAAGGCCCGAAGGGGCTACGCCAGGTGGAAGTACAAGGCGTACAAGAGATCCACTGCCGGGTTGCTCGTGTGAACCGCCACGTCACTCGGGACGTCGAGCAGCGCCTCGGAGTAGTTGAAGATGATCCGAACGCCGGAGGCGACGAGATCGTCGGCCGCCGCCTGTGCGCTGTCCGCGGGCACCGCCAGCACCCCGACGACGATGTTCTTCTCGCGCACGGCGTCGGCCAGATGCCCGTAGTCGTCGACCGGGACGTTGCCGACGTTGCGACCGATTTTGTCGGGGTCGGTGTCGAAGATCGCGGCGATATTGATCCCGTGCTCGGCGAAGATCGGCGAGCTGGCGATCGCCTCTCCGAGCCGGCCCGCGCCGACGAGCGCGATGTTGTGCTGGCCCTGGGTACGAAGAATGCGGCGGATCTCGCCGAGGAGACCGTCGACGCTGTAGCCGACGCCGCGCTTCCCGAACTTCCCGAAGGCCGACAGATCGCGCCTGATCTGAGTCGCGTTGATGTTCGTGTAGTCCGAGATCTCCTGCGAGGAGATCCGCTCCTTGCCCATCTTGCGCGCCTGGGTGAGCACCTGGAGATACCTGCTGAGCCGGGCCGCGACGCCGACGGTCAGACGGTCGGGAGCGGCGCTTTGCGGCGGAGCTTGTAACACCACACAAGGATTGTGCCAGGCGGCGTCGCTGCTTGCGGGAGGGAGTCACAAAGTCCCCTCCGATGTGCTCGTTTGTGCGAGCCTTTCGCGGAGCGCGTCGGGGTACACGAAATAGGTGAACGCGCGCTCGCCGTCGATCTCGACCACCGGCAGCCACTCCCGGTAGGCGGTTTCGAGCTCGGGGTCGCCCGAGATGTCCACCTCGTCCAGCTCGAAGTCCTGCTCGGCCCGCACCGACTCCAGCACGCGCCGCGCCGCCGCGCACAGGTGGCACCCGGGAGCCTGATAGAGAACGACCCTAGGGATAGAGGCCGCGCGTCATCGTCGCCTCAGCCACGCGCTGGACGGCAAGGCCGTAGGCGGCGATCCGCATCGTCGTCGGCTTCGCCTCGTACGTCGACCAGGTCTCGTGGAAGGCGCGCGAGGTGATGTCGTTGAGGCGCGCGTTGACCTCGTGCTCCTTCCAGAAGTACTCCTGAAGGCCCTGGACCCACTCGAAGTAGGAGACAACGACCCCGCCGGCGTTCGCCAGCACGTCGGGGAGCACCATGATCCCGCGCTCGTCGAGGATCTCGTCGGCCGTCGGCGTGGTCGGGCCGTTCGCTCCCTCACAGATCAGCTTGGCCTTGATCTTGTCGGCGTTGTCCGACGTGATCACCTGCTCGAGCGCACATGGCGCGAGCACGTCGCAGTCGAGCAGGAGCAACTCGTCGTTCGTGATCGACTCCGTGTCCTTCAGGCCCTGGAGCTGTCCGGTCTCCTGCTTGTGCGCGAGCGCGAGATCGACGTCGATCCCGTTGGGGTTGTAGACACCGCTGGCCGAGTCGGAGAGCGCGACGACCTTGGCGCCGTCCTCGGCGACGAACTTAGCCAGGTAGCTGCCGACGTTGCCGAATCCCTGGACGACGACCCGCATGCCGTTCAGCGACCGCCCCTGCTTCTTGACCGCCTCGCGGATGCAGTAGTGGGCGCCGCGCGCAGTCGCCTCCAGCCGGCCGAGGGAGCCGCCGAGGTTCAGCGGCTTGCCGGTGACGACACCCAGGACCGAGTGTCCCTTGTTCATCGAGTACGTGTCGAAGATCCAGGCCATCACCCGCGGGTCGGTGCCGACGTCCGGGGCGGGGATGTCTTTCTCCGGTCCGATCTCGTTGACGATCTCCGAGGTGTAGCGCCGCGTCATTCGCTCGAGCTCACCGGACGTCAGCCGTTTCGGGTTGCAGACGACACCCCCCTTCGCGCCGCCGAACGGGATCCCCATCAGCGCGCACTTCCAGGTCATCCACATCGCGAGCGACTTGACCTCGTCGAGCGTGACGTCCGAGTGGTAGCGGATGCCTCCCTTCGACGGGCCACGCGCGATGTTGTGGGTGACGCGGTACCCCTCGAAGACGTCGATCGTCCCGTCGTCCATCGAGACCGGAATCGAGACCACGACCGCCTTCTTGCACTGCTCCAGGACGCGGATGAGGTTGGGATCGATCTGAAACGCGTCTGCGACCTTGCGCAGCTGCTGCTGCGCGAGCTCGAACGGGTTTTCTCTGAGATGACTGGTCGGAGCTTCGACGGTCGTCACAGGCGCGCGGGAGTATACGCCCAGAGGTCCGCCCTAGCGGATCTCGAACTCGACGTTTTGCCTGCTCGGAGACCCATCTCCGGGTGGATATGCGAGCAACCGCAGCTGATAGGGCCCCGGCCTGAGCCGACGCCCGAGCGGCCCTCGCCCCGTCAGCCCGAACGTGTAACGGCCGGGGAGCAGGTTGCGGAGGCGGGAGAGTCGCCCCATTCGCTCGTCGCCTCGCCAGAGCTCGAGATCGAGGTGCGAGACCGGGAGCACTTCGCTCGCCCCAGCGCGCTCGACCAGCCTGCCGGCGCGGAGCTCGAGCAGCGCCGGCGCCGAGTCGGAGGGGCGGAAGCGGCGCGTCGAGATCCTGACCCCTCCGATCAGCCCGCGCGGCGAAGGCCCGAGAAGCACCGTCCACGGGACCCGCACCGGTGCCCCGCCGCCGGCGCGGAGCTCGACCGCGGCCGCGACGGTCCGGGTTCGCGGCGGGATGTAGGCCAGCCGCGCCCTCAGCTGGAGTCGTCGGTCGCCCCGGGGCGGCAGCGTGATGCGGGAGGGGAAGACCCTCAGCGCGACTCCACCGACCTCACCAAGCCGGCCGATCGAGACGTTCACTCGAAGCCGGCGAGGAGAAAGATTGCGGACGACGAACGGCGTCGTTCCCGACCAGCCCCGCCGCGTGGCCTGGCCGATCGCGAGCGAGGCCGGCTCGGCCACGACCTCTACGGCCGACGCCGCGCCGAGATCGAGGAGGCCGCCTGGCTCAGTCGACCCCACGAGCGCCCCTTTCAGCGCAGCGGCATCGAGATCGGGACGGGCCTGAGCGAGCAGGGCGGCGCCGCCCGCGACGACCGCGGCAGCGGCGCTCGAACCGCTCACGGTGCCGAACGCAGGCGCGCCGTCGGCCCCCCGCCCAGGGTGCGAGGTGAGCAGAGCGACGCCCGGCGCGGTGAGCTCCGGCTTCAGGCCGCCGTCGAAGGCCAGGCCGCGCGACGAGAAGGCCGCAGTGCGCTGCGCATTGGGGTTGTCACGCGTTCGCGGCGTCCCGATCTCCACGATCGCCTCCTCCCCCCGCCGGAGCAGCTGCTCTGCCGAGCGGGCCGCGCTCTCCGGGATCGAGACGACGGGGACACCAATCCGTTCGTCGAGCCCGAGGCTGCCGGGCGGGATCGCACTTCCGTAGAGGATCGACGCTGCCGCCCCGGCCCGTGATGCGATCGCAGCCGCGAGCTCGGGAGCGGCTCCGGCCGGCGTCAGCGCAGCCTTCCCGGCGACTCGGCTGTAGCCACGGCGATCGAAGAAGTCGCCCATCGTCAGCGACGGCACGGTGCCGCCGAGCTCCGCCGGCTGCTGCGCGTCTACGTCCCGGATGTACGGGGTCGCGAGCTCAAGCCGGAGCGGGCGACGCGGCTCGACCGCGCCCGCGAGCGGGACCTCGCGGTCGAAGAGGACACGGAGGCCCGAGCGCAGGGTGACTCGAACCTGCTCGACTTCCGGGCGGAGGTCCGCGGCGCCGACGGTCAGGGCATCGGGTGCGCCCCCCGGGCCGGAGATGCTCCCGTAGACAGGTCCGGCCGGGCCATCGTTCCCGGCCGGCGCGACGACGAGCGTGTCGAGCGCGAGCGCCCCTTTGACCGCTCTCGAGGCAGGGCTGTCGGCGAAGGCCGCATAGGGCTCCGCAAAGCCGAGCAGCGCGATCCGCGCCGCATCGTGTGCGTTTCCGTCGCCGTCAGGGTCGACCGCGCGCTCCAAACCGGCGATCAGTTGGTCGGTCCGTGAGTAGACCGCCCACCGAGCCGCCGCGTCGCGCTGCCAGCCACCGACCCGGATCGGCAGCACCGTGGAGCTCTGGGCGACTCCGGTCAGGCCCCCGGGCCCGCCAGAGCCGACGATCAGGCCCGCGAGCTGCGTCGCGTGGCGCTCGAGCTCGGTCGGCTCGTCGGGCTTCGGCTTGGCGGCAGCAAGGTCGTCGCCCTCGAGCACGTCGACTCCCTCCAGCACCGCCCCCGTGAGATAGTCGTGGCCGTATTGGATGCCGGTATCGAGAAGCGCGACGGTGACCCCCCGGCCGCTCGCTCTCGGCAGGGACAGCTGGGCGCGGTAGCCGGAGCCGGCCGCAAGCTCGTGGCGCTCGAGCAGGGCCGTGGCGAGCGACGCGGGATACGCGATCCGCACTGGGTACACGCCCTCGACCTCGGGGAAGCGCTGGAGCAGGGCGATCGCGCGAGCATCGACCGGGGCGGAGAAGCCCGACAACACACGCGTGTAGCTGAACTCGGGCCTCAGCCTCAGCCCGGCGGCGCCGAGGCGCGCGATCAGCTGCTGCTGCGCCGCCTGCGCGGCAGCATGCCAGCGGGTGTGGTCGGCTTCGCTCGCTCGGCCACCGGCGCGGGCAACCCGGTCCGCGAGCGACGGCGTGCGCAGCACAACGATCATCCGCTGGCCGACGGACACCTCCGGGCGGGGCCCGCCGACCAGACCGCTCCACGAGGCTCGCTGGACCCGGGTCTCCGGCGCACCGACCTCGGTCGCGACGGCGACCGAGATGACAGCGGCGGCGAGAGCGACGATCCCGAGCAGCGCGAACTGCGCGAGTCGGGCGCTAGGCACCTGACGTTCCCAGGGCGTCGCTGGCAAAGGAGGCAAGCGGCCGGCGCGCGGGACAGTGCATGCAGCACGGACAAGCGCCGGTCACTTCGAAGGTTGGGCGGTTGATCCTGGGCTCCGTAGGAGGGAGCCGGGCTTCGCCCGGCGGGAGCGGAGCGCGGCCGGGGGCGTCAGGCAAAGGCGTCCAGCGCAAGGTAACGAGGATAGGGAATCGGCTCGGCGTACCTGGCAGCCGAGGCGATCATTGCGGCGTTGTCGGTGCAGAGCTCCAGTGGCGCGGCGGCGGCCTCCGGCAGCGACGCCCGTAGCTCCGAGTTCGCCGCGACGCCGCCGACGATCGCGATCCGCTCGGCGCCGAGCTCCTCGGCGGCGGCCCGCGTTCGCTCGACGAGCGCGCGGATGATGGCGCGCTGGTAGGAGGCGGCGAGATCGGCCCTGCGCTGCTCCACGTCGTCACCAAGCTCCTTGACGGTGTAGAGGAGCGCCGTCTTGAGACCGGAGAACGAGAAGTCGAGCCCGGGCACGCGAGCGACCGGGAACGAGAAGGCCTCCGGGTCGCCTTCGCGGGCGAGCCGGTCGATCTCGACTCCGCCCGGGTAGCCCAACCCGAGCAGCCTCGCCCCCTTGTCGAACGCCTCGCCCGCTGCGTCGTCGAGCGTCGTCCCGACGACCTCGAACGTCCCTGGGTCACGGACGTCCAAGAGCAGCGTGTGCCCACCGCTGGCGAGCAGGCACAGGAACGGCGTCTTTACGGGGTCGGACCCCGTAAAGAGCGACGCGACGTGGCCGTGCAGGTGGTTGACCGGAACGAGCGGCAGCCGCCGCGACCAGGCGAGCGCCTTCGCCGCGGAGACGCCGATCAGAAGCGCTCCGACCAGGCCGGGCCCCTGCGTGACGCCGACGGCCTCGACATCGCCGAGCTGGGCGTCCGCATCGGCGAACGCCTGCCTCAGGGCCGGCAAGATCAGCTCGAGATGGTGCCGCGACGCGACCTCCGGGACGACGCCGCCGTACGGCGCGTGCAGCTTGGCCTGCGAGGAGACGACGTTGGCGAGCACGCGGCCGTCCCGGGTGACGAGCGCGGCGGCGGTCTCGTCACACGAGGTCTCGATCCCGAGAATCACGCCGAGGCGCGTTCCCGCACAGGGTCCTTCCACATGATCAGCGCG
>JBKPFE010000066.1:0-2396 GCA_046728705.1 Actinomycetota bacterium | reverse complement strand
ACGCGGACGAACCGTTGGTAAACCGTGAGCGAGGCCTCGACCAGCGTGGCGTGCACCCAGAGCATCAACTCGGGGTCGGCGGCCGAGTAGCGGGTTCCGGGCGAGAAGCAACCGAGCTGCACGTCTATCCGCCCGTGGACGCGGGCGTGCACGGCCTGCACCGCTTCCGCGGCCCGGTCTGCCTCCTCCCTCGTGCCGTAGGTGATGAAGTAGAGCGCTCGAAGCGTACGCCCGAGCCTGCGCCAGAGGTCTTCTCGATAGTCGGAGTGCAAGACGACTCCGGCCGCGACAAGAGGGTGAGCGACCTGCAGCAGAGTCGCCGGTCCGCCGCCCAAGAACGGCGTCAGCGGTGAGTTGCCGACCCTTCGGATCACGCTCTCGGGCGCGAAATAGCCGTCGCGACTAGCGAGTCGCTCCGCGTGCGTGCGCCCATGTGGTCGCCGAATGGCGGAATGGGCCGTCATACGGAGGCTAACCGCCTTCGACCGTGCGCACACCCGCGGCGGTCGCGACAACGTTGGCCGTGTCCTCCGGCAGGCTGGCCCGCTCGCCGTTCAAGCTGGCCTCGAGGTTGCTCGGCGCACCGAGGCGGAGCCAGAGGCGTTTTCCAGCGAAACGGAGGGACTGGCCCTCCTCGAGCATGCCCTCGTAAAGATGCCTGCCCGCCGATGAGCCGAGCTGCACGCGGAGCCAGCAGGGCCCGTGCGCAGCAGTCAGCACAAGGGTCGCCGCCCGTGCCTCGCGCGCTCGTCGGGGGACTCTCACCGGGGCCGACGGCGCTTTCCTCAGCGCAGGCCCGCCGGTCGGCGCAGGCTCGGGCGGCTCACCGCCGGTGTCGAGCCTCCAGGCGAGTACGGCCACGAGGGCGACGGTTATAAGGGCGCCAGCGATCTCGCGCGCCGGGAGCCAGTTCAGCTCGATCCGACGACGCGGGATGGGCTGGGGCAGGGGCTCTTCGGGAGGAGCGAAGCGCGCGTTGTACTCGTCGACGAAGAGGTCCGCTTGGAGTTCGAGGTAGTCCGCGTAGGTGCGCAGAAACCCCCGGGCGTAAGCCTCCCCGGGAAGCAGGTCGAAGCGGTCGTTCTCGAGCGCATCGAGATACTTCGTGCGGATGTGCGTAGCCGCCTCGACCTGGGCAAGCTCGACCCCGCGGCGAATCCGCGCTTCGCGGAGACTGCTGCCGATCTCGAGCACCCTGCACCTCTTCCTCTGACCTCGGCGCTCGCAGGGATGTTGTACCTGCGGCGAGTCAGCCGCGCCGCACGTGAACGAGGTTACCGCAAAATGGAGCAAAAAATGTCGAAAATGCGGGGTTTTCGCGCTCGCGGCTCTGTCGCGTTCCGCACTGGAAAGATGCAGGCGTAAATGGCGGAGTTGCCCTAGCGGAACCGTCACGCTTCGGAACCGTCACGCTTCTGATGACGGAGGGGAGGCGAATGATGCGCCTCTCCAACGAGCTCACACCTGACCTCTTCGAGGCGTTGCTCAGCGCTACCGGGCGGGCGAGGGCTTCGTCGACCCGGGCGGCGGCCACGTGCACCTGCTGCGAAACGAGAGCGACGCGTCTGCGGAGACGGTCGCGATCCAGATTCTGCCGAAGGACGCGACGAGACGGATCGACGCTCCGGATCCCGGCAACTGCGCCTTCTAGGCGTTGGACGTGAGACGCTCTCGAGGAGATCATCGAGGCGCGCATCTGGGCGGGCCTGCATTCCGCACCGCTGACGCGCAGGCGGAGATGCTCGGCAGGAACGTCGCCGGGTACATGGCGGAGCACTACTTCCAGCCGGTGGGCTGAGGCGCGGACACGGGGAGGCCGCGACTGCGCGGCCTCCTCGTGCGCTCTGATCAGCACGGAGACGCATCCGCGGCGGCGAGCGCAACCTCGATCACATCATCATGGCCGCGACCCGCGGGACGTTCTGCCCTGCCGGAGAGCCTGGGCGTCTACGACATTACGATCAGCGCACGGGGCGTCTTCCATATCACTACAGAGTCCCGATTACCCCGACTGCGCCCTGGCGACAATACGCTCGCGCAAGTGACCGCCCACTCTTCGGATCGCGTCGCCGCTGTCGCCGGGGGTGCATTCCGGAACGCTGGCCGACACTCTGCCTTGCGACCCTCGGCGTCAAGAAATGGGGCGCATCAGTGCCGCGACCTCAGCCGAGGGTCCGCGTCCCCGGCTGCACCCTGTCGTCAGGCGACGTGCTTGACGGCGGTTACGATCGACAATTCGCACCGAAGCGCTATACGGAGGTGATCGGATGAACGACAAGCCGAACTGGCAAGTCGCGCACCTCGACGACATCGAGCGGCGCGGCAGAGATATTCCGGTGCGCGAGCACCTCGGGATCCACGCATTCGGAATCAACGCCTACACGCCCGGCGAGGAC
>JBKPFE010000040.1:0-7559 GCA_046728705.1 Actinomycetota bacterium | reverse complement strand
AGGTCTCGGCGTCCGGCAGCCCGTCCCGGCCGAGGGCCGCGAGGCCGGCCGTGTGGCCCTCCAGCGCGATCTCGTCGCTCCATTCGTCGCTCATCAGCGTCCCGCCCCAGTCGAAGAGAACCGCACGGAGCACGATCATTAGGCTAGTCCCGTGGCCAGGAGGATCCTCTGGGGCTCGCTTGCCCTCGCCCCGGTCACGATCTTCGTCCACTACGCTTTCCACCCGAGTGAGGTTGTCCAGTTCGTGCTCGCCGCGGCATCGCTCGTCCCGCTCGCATGGCTGATCGGCGAAGCGACCGAACACGCGGCGCATCACACGGGACCGGGTATCGGCGGCTTCCTCAACGCGACCTTCGGCAACGCCCCCGAGTTGATCATCGCTCTGGTCGCCGTCAACGAAGCGAAGTTCGAGGTCGTCCGCGGCTCCCTGAGCGGCAGCGTCGTCGGCAACCTCCTGCTCGTCCTCGGCTTCTCGTTGCTCTTCGGCGGGCGTGGCGCGATCGACCGCGAATCGAGCTTCGTCTCGCTGGCCCTCGTGGGCTTCGCCGTCGTTCTCTTTCTGATTCCGGCCATTCCTGGTTGGGAGGGCGACCCGGAGCGGCGTTTCATCGCGGAGCTGTCAGTGCCGGTGTCGATCACGCTTCTGCTCGTCTACCTCGGCGTCACCTGGCTCTCGCTCCGGCGGCACCGGCGTCTCCACGTCTCCGACGAGGCTCGGGAGATGAGAGCCTGGACGTTCCGAACTGCACTGCTGGTGCTCGGCGTCGCCACGGTCATCACCGCGCTGATCGCCGAGATCCTCGTCGGGTCGATCGAGGTCTTCGCCGAGAAGGCGCACCTGTCCGAGTTCTTCGTCGCGGCCGTGATCGTCGCGATCGTCGGAAACGCAGCCGAGCACGGCGGCGCGGTCGTCGTCGCCGCGCGCGGCCAGATCAAGCTCGCGGCCGAGATCGCGTTGGCGTCGAGCGCTCAGGTCGCCGTCTTCCTGATCCCGGCCGTCGCGCTCCTCTCCTGGCTGATCGAGCCGCTGGCGCTGTCGTTCCGCCAGGTCGAGATCGTGGCGCTCGGAGCGGCCGCCGTCTTCACCTTCCTGTTGCTCGCGCAAGGACAATCCAGCCGGGCGCGTGGAGTGGCGTTGATCCTCGCCTACGTCGGCGTCGCAGCGGCGTTCTTCGTCGCCGGCGACAGATAGAGGCTAGGCGCGGGCGAGCACGCCCAGAGCGCGCGGGGCGAGCTCGATCGCCTGCTCGATGTCGTCGTCGCTCACATCGAGGTGGGTGACGGCGCGAAGGATCGTCGCGTGCACGGTGCCCGACAGCCCCACGCCCGCGTGGCGCAGACGCTCGAGTGCCTCTTTCGTCGTCAGGCCGAGCGGCGCGACGTCCAGGTGGACGAAATTCGTCTCGACGTCGTCGGGCTCGACCGGCAAGCCCGCCTCGGCGAGCCCCTCCGCGAGCCGCCTGGCTCGGGCGTGATCCTCCGCGAGGCGATCGACGTGGTAGTCGAGCGCGTAGACCCCGGCGGCCGCGACGATCCCGGCCTGCCTCATCGCGCCCCCGAAGAAGTGCTTGTAGCGGCGGCCCGTTCTCATCAGCTCCGCCGATCCCGCCACCAGTGCCCCGAGCGGACACCCGAGGCCCTTGGACAGGCAGATCGTGACCGTGTCGGCGCGGCGGGCGATGTCGGCCGGCGGGACGTCGAGCGCGACCGCTGCGTTGAACAGGCGCGCGCCGTCAAGGTGGAGCGCGAGCCTCAGCTCGCGGCAGGTTTCGGCAACGGCCTCGATCTCTTCAAGGGGCCACACCCGGCCGCCCGAGCTGTTGTGCGTGTTCTCGATCGAGACGATCCGCGTCAGCGGGACGTGTAAGTCCTCTTCAGTGAACGCGACGGCACGAATCTGCTCCGGCGTCAGGCGGCCGCGATCGCCTGGGAGCGGTCGAGTGAGGTAGCCGCTGTGCGCGGCCGGCCCGCCGAGCTCGGCGGTCAAGATATGTGAGTGCTCCTCAGCGAGGAGCTCGTCCCCGGGCCGGCCGTGGAGCCGGAGGGCGATCTCGTTCGCCATCGTCGCAGTGGGGACGTAGACCGCCTCCTCGTGGCCGAGCAACTCGGCGACCCTGCGCTCGAGCCGGTTGACGGTCGGGTCCTCGCGCTTCTGCTCGTCGCCCACCTCCGCGGCCGCGATTGCGTCGCGCATCCCGCGCGTCGGCCGTGTAGCCGTGTCGGAGCGAAGATCGATCACAGCTGGATTCTTAGCAGCGCGAACTACGTGTCCGCCCCGCGCGCGACGAGGAGCTCGAGCAGCTCGTCGTTGCCGTTCTGGACGGCGGCGTCAATCGGCCTGAACCCGCCCTGCTGAACGGCATTCGGATCCGCGCCCGCGTCGAGGAGCAGGCGCGCGGTTTCGTTAGCGTTCACGGCCGCAGCGCTGTGCAGAGGCTGGACGAGCATTTCGTTCTGCGCGACCGCGGCCGGGTCGGCGCCGTGCGCGAGCAGGACGGCAGCCGTCTCGGCCGTGCCGAAGAAGGCGGCGTAGTGGAGCGACGTGAAGCCGTCCCGCGAGCGCGCGGTGGCGAGCGCCGGATCGCCGGCGAGCAGTTCGCGGGCCTTGTTTGCATCCCCGAGCGCCGCCGCCTCGTGAAGGTCGAGCTCCGCGCCCTTGGCCGCCTCCTCCGCTGCGGTGCGGTCGCCGCGGTATAGCGCTTCGAGGATCCTGCTCATACGGGCATCAGACGCCCTTGGGCGCTTCGGCGGCGGCCGGCGTCGAGGGCTCTGCGGCGAGGTCGGGATGGTCGTCGAAGCGGTACCGGACGACTGCCCGCTTGGCGGCCTTGACCTCGTCCAGGCGTTGCACGGGTCGATTGTGCGGCGCCTCCTTCAGGAGCTCCGGCCGTGCCGGTGCCTCCTGGGCGATCGCCAGCATCGCTTCCGCGAAAGAGTCGAGCGTCTCCTTCGTCTCCGTCTCCGTCGGCTCGACCATCAGCGCCTCCGTGACGATCAGCGGGAAATAGATCGTCGGCGGGTGGAAGCCGTAGTCCATCAGGCGCTTGGCGACGTCGAGCGCAGTGATCCCGTGCTCGCGCTTCAGTCTGCGCGCCGACAGCACGAACTCGTGCATGCAGAGGCGGTCGAAGGGAAGCTCGTAGGTGTCTTTCAGCCGCGCGAGCAGGTAGTTGGCGTTGAGGACGGCGTCCTCCGACATCGTCCTCAGCTCGCGGCCCCAGGCGAGGATGAACGCGTACGAGCGCACGAAGACGCCGAACGGCCCGGTGAACGCGCGCACCTTGCCGATCGACTTCGGGCGGTCGTAGTCGAGGCGGAAGCGCTCGCCGTCAGGTACGACGGCCGGTACGGGGAGGTACGGCTCGAGCTGTCTCCGAACGGCAATCGGCCCCCCGCCCGGTCCGCCGCCGCCGTGGGGCTGCGAAAACGTCTTGTGCAGGTTGATGTGGACGATGTCGAAGCCCATGTCGCCCGGCCTCGAGATGCCGCAGACCGCGTTCAGGTTCGCACCGTCGTAGTAGAGGAGGCCGCCGATCTCGTGGAAGATCCGGGCGATCTCCTCGATGTGCTCGTCGAAGAGGCCGAGCGTGGACGGGTTGGTGAGCATGAGGCCGGCCGTCTTCTCGTCGACCTTGGAGCGCAGGTCGTCGAGATCGATGTTCCCGCGCGGGTCGGTGTCGACCTTGACCAGTTCGTAGCCGGCCATCGTCACGCTCGCCGGATTCGTGCCGTGAGCCGTGTCGGCGACGACGATCTTGCGTCTCCGGTCACCCTCGCCGCGGTCGGCGAAGTGCGCGCGCATGAGCATCAGGCCCGTCAGCTCGCCCTGGGATCCGGCCGCGGGCTGGAGCGAGACGGCATCGAGGCCGGTGATCTCGGCCAGCATCTCCTGGAGCCCGTGCATCAGCTCCAGCGCGCCCTGCGCCGCCTCTTCGTCCTGGTGCGGGTGCAGGTCGCGGAAGCCCGGGAGCGCGACAACCCGCTCGTTGACCCGCGGGTTGTACTTCATCGTGCAGGAGCCGAGCGGGTAGAAGCCCGTGTCGATGCCGAAGTTGCGCGTCGTCAGCTCGGTGAAGTGGCGGACGATCTCGAGCTCGGGCAGCTCGGGAAGTCGCGGTGGGTTGCTTCGGGCGAGCTCGGCGGGAACTTCGGACGCCGGCAGGTCCTTCGGTCGGGGCAGCCGGGCGGCGCGACGACCGGCGCGCGATTTCTCGAAGATCAGCTTCATCCGGCCAGCACCTCGGCGAGGCCGGCGATGTCGTCGATGGTCCGACGTTCTGTAAGCGCCACGAGCAGCACGTCGTCCATCCCTTCGTAGTCCCGGCCGAGCGGATAGCCGGGATGGATTCCCCGCTTGCGCGCCTCGCGGATCACTTCCTGGGCGGGTCGTCCGACCCGGATGGCAAACTCTTTGAACGTTGTCTGCTCAGGAAACGCAAGCGGTAGTCCGATTCGCTCCTTCGCGTGCTCGGCGAGGGCCATGCAGGTCTCCCCCAGCTCGCGGAGACCCTGTGGTCCCAGCCAACACAACGTAATCAGGCCGCCCAGCGCCAGCAGTGTCTGGTTGGTGGTGATGTTCGAGGTCGCCTTCTCGCGGCGGATGTGCTGCTCTCGTGTCTGCAGTGTGAGGACGTAGCCGCGCTCCCCTGCGAGGTCCGTCGTCTCGCCGACGATCCGGCCCGGCATCCGCCGCGTGAACTCCTCGCGTGCGGCGATGAAGCCGTAGTGCGGTCCGCCGAAGGAAACGGGGTTGCCCGCGCCCTGACCCTCGCCGATCGCAAGCGCGCAGCCGTACGCCCCGGGCGCTTCGAGCACGCCCAGCGAGATCGGGTCGACGTGCGCGACCGCGAGCGCCCCAGCGTCGTTCGCCGCCGCCGCAAGATCCGGTGCCGGCTCCAGGCAGCCGAAGAAGTTCGGCTGCTGGAAGATCACGCAGGCGGCGCCCTCGGCTGCGGCCCTCAGCTCATCGGGATCGGTGACGCCGTCGCGATGAGGGACGTCGACGACCTCGAGCCCGAAGCCCGGGGCGTAGGTCTTCACGACCTGCCGCACCTGCGGATTCAGCGTTTCCGCGAGGACGACCTTCGCCTGCCCAGTGACGTGCTTGGCGATGTAGCAGGCATCGGCTGCGACGGTCGTCCCGTCGTAGCCCGAGGCGTTCGAGACGTCCATGCCGGTGAGCTCGCAGATCACGGTCTGGTACTCGAAGAGCGCCTGGAGGACGCCCTGGCTCAGCTCGGGCTGGTACGGCGTGTATGCGGTCAGGAACTCGCCCCGCTGGAGGATCGCGTCGACGATCGCCGGGACGTAGTGGTCGTAGACGCCCGCTCCGAGGAATGAGATCTCCTCGCCCGCCGGTGTGTTCTGCGCCGCAAGCTCTTCCAGGCGCTTGACGATCTCCTGCTCGGAGAGCGGATCGCCGAGGTCGAGCGCCCGGTCGAAGCGGACGCCGGCGGGGATGTCCCGGAAGAGCTCGTCGACTGAAGAGACGCCGATCGTCTCGAGCATCTGCTCGCGATCGGCGTCGGTCAGCGAGACGTAGGTCACTGCTCGGCGACCAGCTGCTGGTACGCCTCCGCGTCGAGCAGGTCGTCGCTCTCACCGGGATCGGTGAGCCGGATGCGAATCAGCCAGCCGGCGCCGTACGGATCCTCGTTGACGGTCTCCGGCGCGTCGACGATCGCCTGGTTGACGTCGAGCACCTCGCCCGAGAGCGGCGCAATGATGTCCGACACCGCCTTGACCGACTCGACCTCGCCGTAGCTCGAGTCCTTCGTCACCGTTGCTCCCGCCTCCGGCGGCTCGTAATGGACGAGCTCACCGAGCGCGTCCTGCGCGTACCACGTGACTCCCAACACCGCCTCGCCGTCCTCGATTCGCGCCCAGTCGTGCTCGGGGTGGTAGCGAAGGTCGTCGGGATAGGACTCTTCAGCCGCCATCAGCCCTCCTCACGCTTGTAGATCGGCTTCTTCACGACCCGGGCACGGCGGTCACGACCGCGGACGTCGATCGTGAGGTCCGTGCCCGGCTCGGCCTGAGCGGCCGGGACGTAGCCCATCCCGATGCCGCGATCGAGCATCGGAGAGTGCGTGCCCGACGTGACCTCACCGCCGCCCGCAATCGTCATCCCCTGCCGCGGGACGCCCGTCTCCTCCATCATGAAGGCGACGAGCTTGCGCTCGGGGCCAGCCTCCTTGATCCGCCGAAGCTCGTCGGCGCCGGTGAAATCCTTGTCGAGAGCGCACACCCACCCGAGGCCGGCGGAGATCGCGTCGGTGTCGGGGCCGATGTCATTCCCGTGCAGCGGATAGCAGACCTCGAGCCGGAGCGTGTCTCGGGCGCCGAGCCCGCACGGGACGGCGCCGCGCTCGAGGACACGGTCCCAGAGCTCTTCGGCATCCTCGGCCGGAACCATCAGCTCGACCCCGCGCTCGCCGGTGTAACCGGTGCGGTTGACCATGCACTCGATCCCGTCCAGCTCCTGCATCGCGAAGGTGAAGGCGGAAGCGTCGTCGAGGCCGAGCCGCTTGATCGATCGTGGTCCCTGGACCGCGAGCAGCGCGTACTCGTCCGACACGTCACGCACGTCCGACCCGGGAATCTCCCGCTCCTTCAGCCACTGGAAGTCGGCTTCGCGGTTGGAGGCGTTAACGATCAGCAAATAGCGGCCCGGTTCGAGGCGGTACGCGATCAGGTCGTCGACGATGCCGCCGCGCTCATTCGTGAGCAGCGTGTACTCGGCGCCGCCCGGTTCGACCTTGTCGAGGTCGTTGGAGAGGAGTGACTGCAGGAGCTCGTGCGCCCTCGGGCCTTCGACCTCGAGCTCGCCCATGTGTGAGACGTCGAACACGCCGCAGTCGGCGCGCACGGCGCGATGCTCCTGGATCACGCCCTCGTACTGCACCGGCATCTCCCAGCCGGCGAACGGAACCATCCGCGCGCCGAGGGCGCGATGCCGCTCGTAGAGCGGTGTTCGATGCAGCGTCTGCACGACGCCCGGATGCTACAGAGGTACTTGCGAGCTCAGTCGCGAAGGAAGGAAGGAACCTCGAGCACGTCCTTCGGGACCTCGAAGCCCTCTTCGCCTTCGCGCCTCGGCCTCGCAGCCGGTGCCTCTTCTTCGACCTCCGTCCTGCGCCGGCGCCGGTGCGCTCCCGGCCCGAAACCGGTGGCGATCACCGTCACCCGCACCTCGTCCTTCAGCGACTCGTCGATCACGGCGCCGAAGATGACGTTGGCGTTCTGGTCGGCGGCGCTCGTGACCACCTCGGCCGCTTCGTTCACCTCGAAGAGCCCCATGTCCGCCGGGCCGCTGATGTTGAGCAGGATGCCGGTGGCGCCTTCGATCGACGATTCCAGGAGCGGCGAGGAGACGGCTGTGTGCGCTGCCTCGGCCGCGCGGTTCTCGCCGGAAGCGATGCCGATCCCCATCAGCGCCGAGCCGGCCTCGGTCATGATCGCCCGGACGTCCGCAAAGTCCAGGTTGACGATCCCCGGCACGGTGATCAGGTCGGTGATCCCCTGAACGCCCTGGCGCAGGACGTCGTCGGCCATCCGGA
>JBKPFE010000382.1:0-3182 GCA_046728705.1 Actinomycetota bacterium | reverse complement strand
CTGGAAGCGGCCGCGCAGGCGAGGACGCAGCCCGGCGACGTCGACGCGGCGCTCGAGCGGGCACGCACGCAGATCGAGGAGCTCGCGGCGCTCGCCGCCCAGCTCGAAGCCTCCCTCCCGGCCCGGGTCGGCGAGGCCGTGCAGGAGGGGCTCCGCGCGGAGGCACTGCCCGTCGCCCGCCAGCTCGCAGAGGTGCGCGGCCTCGCCGCCCAGACGATCCGGCGACTTGAGCGCATCGAGGGGGACAACCTCGCCCAGCGCCATGCACGCGTGGACGATCTCGCGCTGCTCGTCGACCTGATCGCCTCCGGCTGGAAGGGCGTCGACGACCGGCTCGAACGCATCGAGCGAGGCCTGGAGGCAAGCGGCGGGACGAATGTCTACCGCATCGAGGACGCGCAAGACCTTCGCACGTCCAACGGCTAGCTAAACGCTTCCGCCGTCAAGCGGCGTCGACGGCAGCACGAGCTGGAAGCGCGTGCCCCGGCCGGGCTCCGTCTCGAGCAGGATTTGACCGCCGTGCGCGGTCGCCAGCTCCCGCGCGATCGCGAGGCCCAGCCCGGTCCCGCCGCCGTCACGTGACCAGAAGGGACGGAAGATACGGTCGACCTCGTCCTCCGGGATGCCGGGGCCGGAATCCTTGACCGCGACCGAAATTGTCCCGTTCTCCTGGTCGAGCGCAAGCTCGACACGGCCGCCGTCCGGCGTCCAGCGGAAGGCGTTCGAGAGCAGGTTGGAGATGATCTGAAGCACCCGGTCGCCGTCGGCGATGATCACCGGCCGCGCGCCGATCACCTGCCGGTAGTCGATCCCTCGCCGCCGAGCCTCCTCGGCGAAGGTCGTATATGCGCTCTCGAGGAGCCGACCCATGTCGACCTCCTCGTGCCGAAGCGTGAAGCGCCGCGTGTCGAGCTTCGCCAGGTCGAGAACGTCGCCGACGAGCCGCTCGAGCCTCGCCGCCTCGGCGGCGATCACGCCGAGGGACTCGCTGCGCGAGGCCTCGTCCTGCGCGACCCCCTCACGAAGAGCCTCGACGTGCCCGCGGATCGCCGTCAACGGCGTGCGGAGCTCGTGCGAGACTGTCATCAGGAAGTTTCGCTCGAGCTCCTCGGCCTCTTTCAGCTGCACGGCCATTTCGCCGAAGCTAGACGCGAGGTGACCGATCTCGTCGCCGCTCCGCACCCGCGGCACCTCGACGTCGTACCGGCCCTTGGCGATCTCGTTCGCGGCCTCCACGAGCGCCCCGACCGGCTTGGTGATGCGGCGTGACAGGTACCAGGCGAGAGCCCCGGCGACGACGATGCCGACGAGTCCCGCGAGTGCGAGCCGCTCGATCAGCGTGAACCACCGCTCGCGGAGCTCGGCCTTCGGCTTGGCGACGACGAGCGTGCCGAAGTACGGCCCGCTCCTCTCGAGGCGAAGCGGCGACGAGACGGCGAGGTACTCGCGATCGGCCCCCGGCGGCGTGAACTCGAACGTCCGAATTTGCCCGTCCCCCGCGCCACCCCAGGGAACGATGTCGCGTGGGAGCGTCCGCAGGCCCGAGCTCTGGCCGTAGAACACCCGCGCACCCGCGTAGTACAGCCGACTGCCGCTCGACTGCTCGAGCAGCCTCGTCGCCAATGGGATCGGCTGCTGCCCCTCCGGGGCGTCCGACACGCGCTTGGCTTGCTCCGCGTAGAGTGACGTGAGCCCTTGGGCCTCGCGGCGCAGCTCCGCGAGCAGGCGATCCTGCGTGTAGTCCTGGAAGAGCCCGATCGAGATGATCGTCGAGACCAGTCCGGCCAGGGCGGCGCCCGCCAGGAAGAGGGCCGGCAGCCGGAAACGAAGTGAGCGAAACATGCGCCTCTAGGCGCTAACCGTGTCTTTCGAGGCGTCTTTGGCCGGAGCGGCCTTGTAGCCCACGCCCCACACGGTGACGATCGGGGAGGCGTCCCCGAGCTTGCGCCGGAGTTGGCGGATGTGGACGTCGACGGTGCGCGTGTCGCCCGCGAAGGTGTAGCCCCAGACGCGCTCGAGCAGCTGGTCGCGGGTGAGCACGAGGCCGTTGTGGTCGAGCAGTTCCCAGAGCAAGTCGAACTCCTTCGGCGCCAGCTGGACGTCCTCGCCGTTCACCTTCACCTCGCGACGGCCGGCGTCGATGAGCAGATCGCCGTGACGGATCTGCGTCGTCTTCGCCTCGCGGCGATCCGGCGTCGCGCGGCGCAGGATCGCCTTGACGCGCGCCACGAGCTCCCGCGGGTTGAAGGGCTTCGTCAGGTAGTCGTCCGCGCCCACCTCGAGCCCAACGATCTTGTCCACGTCCTCGTCACGCGCGGTCAGCATCAGGATGGGGACATCCGAGCGCTGCCGGACTCGGCGGCTGACCTCGATCCCGTCGATGTCCGGGAGCATGAGGTCGAGCACGATCAGCGAAGGGGAACCGGACTCCGCCTTGGCGAGCGCGTCGCGTCCGTTGGGCGCTACCTGGACTCCGTATCCCGCGTTGCGTAGGTACATGGCGACGAACGACGCAATCGACGCCTCGTCCTCGACGACCAGAATGGTTTGCGCGTCGGCTCCTGCCATCGCGCCTCCCAGGATGCCAGACGCCCTAGTCGCCGGGCGGCGCGGCGAGATCGAACCGCGTCCGCTCGTTCGGCAGCGTTGGGTAGTCGGTCCCGTTCAGCGAGTAGGACCCGTCGAAGAAGATCCCGTCCTCGGGGTCGCCATAGCCGTCGATCCAGCCGTCCCCCCGCCCGACGGCGGAGAAGTTCAGGCCCTTTCCAGCCACCCTGACCGTGAACCGCTTGGTGTCCGCGACCCGGAACCGGATGCCGGTGCCGGTGAAGATCGTCGTTTTTCCGATGACGTCGCGCTGGCGGCTCTCCCAGCCACGGACGACGACCGTGGTCGTGTCCGCGGGCGAGTCGGTGATCGTCAGCCGGCCGTTCGCGAGTCGCCCGATCAGACTCCCCTTCATGCGCAGCTGGATCGTGGCCCGACCCTCGCGCACCGACAGAGTGCCGTCCTCCATCGGCGGGCGGACCGTGCCGGCGCCCGCCGCTGCAGCCAGCGAGCCTACGCTCAGGGCAACAAGAATGAGAGCCTTCGTGAGGCGCACAGCCTCAGTATCGCCACTCGCGGTGTTCCTTCGTTGAGTGATTTGTAAGGAAAGGGTTTAGGGCGGGATAAATAGACGA
>JBKPFE010000187.1:0-3040 GCA_046728705.1 Actinomycetota bacterium | reverse complement strand
GCGGCCGTGGTCTCCGGAAAGGAGCACGTCCGGCACCGACCAGCCGCGAAACTCGGCCGGGCGGGTGTAGTGCGGATACTCGTGCCGGCCCTCGAGCTCGGCGGAGAAGCTCTCCTCCACGCCCGAGCCCTCCGCGAGCGCACCGGGAAGCCGACGGGCGATCGCGTCGAGCACGACCATCGCAGGGAGCTCGCCGCCGGACAGTACGTACGGCCCGATCGAGATCGCGTCGTTTGCGAGGTGCATCAGGATCCGCTCGTCGAAACCTTCGAACCGAGCCGAGAGGAGCGTAAGGTGCTCCTCCCCGGCAAGCTCCTCGACCACGCCCTGGTCGAGCTGGCGTCCCTGAGGCGTGAGTGCGATCACCCGGTGCTCCGGTGGCCCGCCGTAGACGCCCTCGAGCGCCGCCGCGACGACGTCCACGCGCAGCACCATCCCCGCGCCGCCGCCGTACGGCTCGTCATCGACCTGCCCGCCGGGCAGCGGCGTCCAGTCCCGGTAGTTGAAGAGGCGCAGGTCGAGCTCGCCGCCGAGGACGGCCGCGAGCGGCCGCTGTTCGGAGACGGCGGCAAAGAGATGCGGCGCCAGCGTGAACACATCAATGCGCAAAAGTCCCGGCAGGTTAGTTATCGAAGGTGAAGCCGGGTGCCACCAGGATTCGGCGCCGTTCGAGATCGACCTCTCGGACACACGCCTCGACGAGCGGCAGGGAGAGACCGGTGTCGAGCTCGAGCACGTCGTTGGCGACCCCGGGCGCAACCTGGGTCACGGTGCCCAGCGCCCGGCCGCCCTCCTCCTCCACGTCCAGACCGACGAGCTGGAAGACGTAGTACTCGCCCGCCTTGGGCTGCGGGAGGTCGGCGCGGGAAATCTGTAACGGCGTGCCTCGGTCGACGGGTCGGTCCAAGCGGACGACAAGGCGGCCGCCGGCCCGCTTCCGCTCCACGACCTCGGCCGCATCACCCTCGACGAGCAGCGTCGCCCCCGGCTCGAAGCGCTGCGGATCCTCGCTGGCGTCCTCGACCACGAACGAGCCGTCGAGCCCGTGCGGCTTGCCGACCTTGCCAACGGTTATCAGCTCGGGTGGCTCGGCCGGTGGCACCGCCGAGTCTCTCACGCGCGAAAAGCGAGCCAGGTTGCGGACTCGGGACTCGTCCATATCGAAGAGATATGGGCGCGGCCCGAGGCTACAAACTGGCGATGTCTTTGCAGCCGTGAGAGGCCGGCGACTGTCGCCGGTCGAGCCACCTTAGTCAGCGATCTCGAGGATCAGCCGGCGCCGCTGCCGGGCTCCGCCGGCCCGCACGATCGCGCGGAGCGCCCGCGCGATCCGTCCCTGGCGCCCGATCACCTTGCCGACGTCCTCCTTCGCGACGTGCAGGCGGAGCACGACGGCATCGTCCCGCTCTTCCTCCTCGACGCGGACGGCGTCGGGGTTGTCGACCAGCCGCTGAGCCAGGTACGCGAGGAGCTCAGCCAAGATTCTTGATCTTGAGCAGGCGCGAGACCGTGCCCGACGGCTCTGCGCCCTTGTCGAGCCACGCTTTGACCTTCTCCTCGTCGAACTCGATCGTCGAGGGATCGGTCTGCGGGTTGTAACGCCCGACGATCTCGATGAACTTGCCGTCCCGCGGCGAGCGGGAGTCGGCGACGACGACGCGGTAGATCGGGTTCTTCTTCGATCCCACGCGCGTCAATCTCATACGTACTGCCATGTCACCTCCGTTCGGCATGGGGGAACCCCTGGTTCCCCCATGGACCCCCTCGTTGCGGGCGGGTCTCTGGGTCAAACGGTGACTGAGCCGGCATTGCAGCTGCTCCCTCCACCGTTCTTGCGTTTGGGTGCCTCCCGCGCGGCAAAGCCGCGCTCCGGCGGAGCGCCTTTTGTCGCTCTCGGGCGGTGTACTGAAATCGCTTCACCTGCGCTGTTGGTTCAGCAACTCTTGCGGGAGGCCCGGAAGCTTTCCCTTGCCCATCTGCTTCATCATCTTCTGCATCTGCTTTCGCGCTGAGAGCAGCTTGTTTACCTGCTGGATCGTCGTTCCGCTACCCGCGGCGATGCGCCTCCGGCGCGAACCGTCGATCACATGTGGTAGCTGGCGTTCCAGCGGTGTCATCGAGATCACGATGGCCACGTCTCGCTTCAGCTCCGCCTCGTCGACGTCGACGCCTTGAAGCTGCTTGCCGAGCCCCGGGATCATCGACATGACGCCTTTGATCGGCCCCATCTTCCGCAGCATCCGGTAGCTCGCGAGGAAGTCGTCGAAGCTGAACTCGCCGGCGCGCATCCGGGCCTCGAGCTGGGCCTGGTCCTCCTCGGTCGCCGCCTCCTCGGCTTTCTCGATCAGGGTCAGCACGTCGCCCATCCCGAGGATTCGGGACGCCATTCGGTCCGGGTGGAAGTACTCGAGCTGGTCGAGCTTCTCGCCCACCGATGCGAGCTTGATCGGCTTGCCGGTGACGGCCTTCACGGAGAGCGCCGCGCCGCCGCGGGCATCGCCGTCGAGCTTGGTGAGCACGACGCCGTCGAAATCGACACGCTGCTGGAAGGCTTCGGCGACGGACACCGCCTCCTGGCCCGTCATCGCGTCGAGCACGAGCAGGACGTTCGTCGGCTTCGCGGCGTCGCGCACTCGCGCAAGCTCGTCCATCAGCTCCTCGTCGACGTGCAGACGACCGGCTGTGTCGAGGATGACGACATCGGCGCCCTGATCCTTCGCGCGCTGGATCCCGTCCTTCACCGCCTTGACGGGGTCCGACCCCGTATAGACCGGAACCTGGATCTGACGGCCCAGCTGTTCGAGCTGTTCGACCGCCGCGGGGCGCTGTAGGTCGGCGGCGACGAGCGCCGGCGTCTGGCCCTCCTTGCGCAGGAGCACGGCGAGCTTGGCAGCCGCCGTCGTCTTGCCCGAGCCCTGTAGACCGGCGAGCAGGATCACTGTCGGCGGCTTGCCGGCGATCGCCAGCTTGGAGCTTCCGGCGCCCATCAGCTCGGTCAGCTCCTCGTGGACGATCTTCACGACCTGCTGGCCCGGCGTCA
>JBKPFE010000164.1:0-4070 GCA_046728705.1 Actinomycetota bacterium | reverse complement strand
GAGCACGTTGATGTCCTTCGAGCGGAGGTTCGCCGCCCGAGCGCTTGTGTCGGTGATGATGCGGAAGACGATCCGGTTGAGCTTGACCTTGCTCCGCGCGTAGTAGAACTGCGACTTGTCGAGCACGATCCGGTCGCCGGCCGTCCTGCTCGCGAACCGGAACGGTCCGACGCACACCGGCGCCGAGGCGAACCTCGTCCCGAGCTCGGTGAGCGCCTTCGGCGACATGATCATCCCTGCGCGATCAGCCAGCTGAGCGGTCAGCGGCGAGAAGCGGGCGTTGAGGCTCAGCCGCACAGTGAAGTTGTTCACTACGTTGACCGCCGTAATCGGCGCGACCTCGCTGGCCCGGGCGGAGCCGGTCAAGGTTCGATGCCGGTCGAGCGAGATCTTCACGGCCTGGGCGTTCAGCGGCGTTCCGTCGTTGAAGCGGACGCCGCGGCGAATCCTGATCGTCATCGTCTTCTTGTCGCCCGAGAGCGCCGGCATGGCGGCCGCGAGCTGCGGGACGATCTCAAGCTTGGCGTTCAGGTCGTAGAGCTTCTCGCACATGTGCAGAAAGACCATCCGGCCGACGAACGTCCGTGCGAGTGTCGGATCGAGTGCGTCCGGGTCCTCGGCCAGGCCGATCGTGAGCGTCCCGCCGGCCCGCGACTCGGCTGCCACCGAGCCGCCGGCGCCCGTCGCAAGCAGCCCGGTCGCGACGACCGCCAAGGCGGCGAAGGCTCGCCGTGCTCGGCCGGTGCGAATCCTGTTCATTAGTCCCCTCCTGACTTTGGTGTCAGCTCCCTCCCGAAAAAAGCCACCGCCCGGGGCGGGACGGCGCGAATTTACCACGTGTATCCATTTGACGCTTGTTTGGATCCAATGTTGGTAAGGTGTTTTGCGTGGCCGTGGCCCTCTCGTCTCGTCTGCATTACGGACGCCTGGGGGCGATCGGACTTGCCGGGGGACTGTTCTCAGGACTGCTCGGAGTCGGCGGCGGCGTGGTGATGGTCCCTCTGCTCGTGCTCTGGGGCGGCTTCGGTCAGCGCGACGCCCATGCCGTCTCCCTCGGCGCGATCATCCCGATCAGCGCGGCCGGCGTGCTCACGTTCGGGGCGGCCGGCGAGATTCAGGTCTGGGAGGCGTTGGCGCTCGCCGTCGGGGCGATCGCGGGCGCGCAGGCGGGCGCCCGACTCCTGGCCCGGGTGGACGAGCGCAAGCTCAAGCTCGCCTTCGGCGTGTTCATGCTGATCGTCGCAGTGCTTCTGGCGGTGGAGCCCTGAGCACGCTCGTGCTCCTCGTGCTCCTCGTCGCGGTCGGAGCACTGTCCGGCGTCCTCGCCGGCCTGCTAGGCGTGGGCGGAGGACTGCTGCTCGTACCGTTCCTCGTGCTGGCGGTGGGGATGTCGCAACACGAGGCGGAGGCCACCTCGTTGCTCGTGATCCTCCCGACCGCGATCGCGGCGAGCGTCGCCCTCCGGCGCCGGGGGATCGGAGATCTGCCGCTTGCGCTGTCGCTCGGCGTCGTCGGCGCGGCGGGCGCGGTGGCAGGCGCTCTGCTCGCGCTGACGCTTCCGGCCGACACGTTGCGTTTGATCTTCGCCGCGTTGGTCGCCATCATCGGCTTCCGACTGGTTCGCGACGCCTGGTCTGGGGCTACGTGAGGCGCCGCTTGCGGTGCCGACTTCAGGACGCGCGGGCTCTGCCCGTGCGTCCGTCGGAAATGACCAGTCGACACGCTGGCACCAGGGGACCTCGGCCATGAGTACGGTCGAGCGCCTGGCGGGCGCGATTCAGGCGCAGGTGTTGAGCGGGTCCCTTCCGGTCGGGACCCGCCTGCGCCAGGAAGCCCTTGCAGCGCAGTTCGGTGTCAGCCGGACCCCGGTACGGGAAGCACTGCGGCAGTTAGCGGCAACCGGGCTCGTCGAGCTGCTGCCGAACCGCGGTGCGATCGTCCGCGGGCCCTCAGCTAGGGAGCTCCGCGAGGCCTACGAGGTTCGCGCGGAGCTCGAAGGGCTTGCCGCCGAGCTTGCGGCCGGCCGGATCAGCGACCGCGATCTCGTCCGGCTCCGCGAGGCGCAGGCGCTGTTTCGAGAGTCCGTGACGACGCTCATCGCGCGCCGGGCGCGGCGGCCCACGCCCTGGAAGGACGAGAGCGTCTGGGTGCGCGCCAACGATCTCTTCCACCAGGCGATCCTCGACGCTGCGGCGAACGGGCGGCTGAGCGACACGATTGCCGACTTGCACCGGAGCTTTCCTCGTAATCTCACCTGGGCGCCGCTCTCAGGGAGCTCGCGGCTCCTAGAGGAGAACGTCGAGCAGCACGAGAGGATCCTCGAGGCGATCGAGCAGCGCGATTCCGGCGAGGCCCGTCGCCGCATGATCGAGCACGTCCGGAGCGCGGGCGAGCTCGTGACCCTGCACTTCGAGCACGCGGACTCCGAGCAGGAAGCGACCGGCTAGAAGGAGTCCCGCGGAGGGATAAAAGAGTCCCGCGGAGGGACAAAAGCATCCGGCTCGATGCGGGGAAAGCCTGGGCCGCGGTGGATCTGGGGGAACCGGCCGTTGACTATGTCCTTGATCCGCTGCCTCAGCCCCGCAAGCATTTCGCGCTTCTGAGCCTCGGTCAGTCGTCCCGCCTCGACGGCGTTCTCGAGCTTGTTTTCCGCGTACGCGAGCAGCGCGTCGACCAAGCCTTCCACTGACTTGTCGCGGTCGCGCGCCACCTGGGCGAGCGTCTTCCCGTCTGAGAGCGCCTCGCGAAGCTGGGCCTCGGTCATGTCGAGGTAGTCGGCCGCGGCCTCGAGCTTGGCGTGGAATGGATGGAACTCATGATGCTCCTTCAATCCGGGTCCGAGACCGAACAGCGGAACCCCGCCGGCGTCGATGCGCTCCTTCATCCTCCGGCCCTGATCCTGCGTCAGACGTCCGTCCTCGACGGCCTTGTCGACACGGTTCTTGAGGGCCTGCTTGAGTGCATCGCTCAGCGCCTGCGGCTCGACGCCGAGTTGACGGGCCGCGTCGTCGATGATCGCATCCCGCTCTTGACTCGGCGAGAGGGCTCTGTTGGCGGCGACGGCGGCGCCCGCCACGAGCACTGAGAGCGCTGCTACGACTGCGATCGCGAGCCTGTACCTACGCGCCATGCTTGCAGCGAAGCAGCCACGCCTAAGACGTGGCTAAGAGCTTTCTAAGAATTCGCTGCCGGCGTGCCAACGCGTCCGGGTGCCAGGCACCCGGACGCGCAGCGATGGCGGTTGCACTTCAGGCTGCTGTGCTCATGTCCGGCGGCGCGGGGTAGTCGAAGCCGCGCTGGTGTCGCGGGCCGGACCTGGTGTGGAGGCCAGGCCGCTCATTCACGAGCCTCGTGATCCGCTCCTTGAGGCCGGACAGCATCGAGTCGCGCTGGGCGTCGGTCAGCTGTCCGGCGTCGACAGCCGCTGCGAGCTCTGCCTCCGCCTCGTCGACGCGGGTATTGACCAGGCCGTCGACCGACTTGCCTCGATCCTCGGCGATCTGAGCCAGCGTCTTGCCGCCCTCGAGCGCCGCCATCAGGTTCGCCTCGGTCATCCCCAGATACGACGCGGCCGCATCCAGATCACCGACGTGGTGCACCCGGTGGCCGAAGCCGGGCCCGCCGAGCCCGAGCAGCGGTACGTCGCCGGAATTGATCCGCTCCTTTAGCTCTGCGCCCTGCTCCTCGGTCAGCCGACCCGCTTCCACGGCCTCGTCGACCCGGTTCGCAAGCGCGTCCTCGAGCGCGTCCCTCAGCTCGCTGGGCTCGACGCCGAGTTGCTCGGCGGCGTCGTTCACGACTGCCTGGCTCTCCTGCTTCGGATTGAGCTGCGTGGCGGCGATCGCTCCTCCGGCACCGACGGTGGCGGCGAGCGCAGCGCCGCCGACGGCGATTTTCCTCATGTGACGTCGCATGTCGTTCCTCCTTTGTCGGTTGCTTGCGGTCACGACATCGAGGAAACCGGTGGCGCCTAAGGCCGGCCTAAGCCGGGGAAAAGAGTTCTCTAAGACTTCGGCGGGCCGCCGTCGAGGCGAAGCGTGACCCGCGTCCCGCCGCCCTCGGCACGTTCC
>JBKPFE010000284.1:0-1408 GCA_046728705.1 Actinomycetota bacterium | reverse complement strand
AGTGCCTCAGCCGGCTTCAGCCCTCGGGACAGAAGCCAGGCGGCGTTCGACGGCATCTCCCGTAAACCAGTTCGCGTTCGCTCAAACATCGACATCAGCACCCTCCGGACGGAAAACACGCAAATTCCTCACAACGACCGGTTCCCTGCCGGGACGTAATCAAACCTCGCGCGCGGGCTGACGCGTTCGGTCGCGCGGTGGCCGCTCCGGATCCGCAAGCCGATCGGAGATGCAGCTTCACAGGGCGATCACGCTCAATTGCGCGGCCGTGTGCCCCATACGTCCCGGAGCGGCAGGTCGGGGATCTCGGCGGGTCGGGGATCTGATTAGAACCAGAGTGTGAGCGCATCCACATCGGGCGCAGGAGGAAGAAGGCGCGCCCCGTTTTTGAGCCGACGGACTTCGCTGCCAGGCCAGCCCTCTAAGCGACTGCCCGAGTCAACGCGCTCGCCATTGCCTGGCCGGACATGCCGTCAGCGGCGAGCGCCAGTGTTCGGTCGTTCCGCGGCAAGGGGCCACCCTTGGGCATCGCGGGTCTAGGAGGCTTGGCGGAACGCGCGGTACAGCTTCGCCGTGCCTACCGACGCCTTCGGCCTCCGCGAGGCAAAAGGTACATCAGCGCCACGAGGGCGACGATGACCGCGGCAGCGATGGCGACGACGGCGACCGTGGAGGCGGCGAGGATCACTCGCCACTCTTTCCCCGGTGACCCGCTCATGAAAACTAAGAGCTGGCCAAGTCTGGCACCAAGTACGCGGGCGCAGAGGACCCGCTCAACCGCTAGGCCCGTTCCGAGGGCTGTGCCGGGGCATCACCCCGGCACAGCCTTGGTCACATCAGTGACAAAAGCCGCGCGGGCGGCGTCCGCTGGCTAGACAACGCGGCGCGGAAGCCCCGGATTCTTTTGAGGGCTCCCCTCAGACCCCCGCGCCTTCTAGAAAATTTCCCCCTGGCGGTCGCGTTCGCGTCACAGACGGAGAGAGCCCTAAAAGATCGCTCGGCGACGCCCCATTCGGTCGGGTTCGGTTGCGGGGTTACCGACTAGATAGTTACTCGCGCTCAGGGCCGCCTAGAGGGAGATCAGAGCCAAGAGGAACAGGGCGAACGCCGACCAGGTCACCGCCAATTGGATCCAGTTGATCGTGAAGTAGCGCCGCCGTCCCGCCTCCCAGTTCGCAGGCATGGCCTCGGGGTCCCAGGCCAAGATCACGTTGTAGGTCGGGGTCTTCCACACGTTGGAGACTATGAGCACACCGACGATCACGATGCCCAGGCCGATCGCGGTGAGCACGAACGAGGTGGAGCCGGGATCGTCCCAGAGGAGCACGAGCGCGATGATCGACGCGATGGTCGTCCCACCCGACCAGGCATAGTTGAACACCTTGCCCAGGCCGGCGTCCGCGTATTG
>JBKPFE010000229.1:0-2747 GCA_046728705.1 Actinomycetota bacterium | reverse complement strand
GTCAACCCGCTCGCGGCCGAGGAGTATGAGCGCGAGAAGGAGAACCTCGCCGACCTCACCGCGCAGCGCGAAGACCTGGAGCAGAGTCTCGTCGAGCTCGCCAAGCTCCGAGACGAGCTCGACGAGACCGTCGAGCGCCGGTTCGCCGAGACCTTCGACTCGGTCAGCAGGCACTTCGAGGAGGTCGCTGAGACGCTGTTCCCCGGCGGCAAGGGCCGCTTGCGGCTGACCGGCGAGCAAGCGGGAGAAGACGAGGACGCAGCTCCGGGAATCGAGGTGGAGCTCCAGCCGGCGGGCAAGCGGATCACACGGCTTTCGCTTCTTTCCGGGGGCGAGAAGGCGCTGGGGGCGATCTCGTTCCTATTCGCGTTGTTCCTCGCGAAACCGTGCCCCTTCTACCTGCTCGACGAGGTCGAAGCGGCGCTCGACGACGCCAACATCGGACGTGTCGTCGAGCTCCTGCGGCGCTACGCGGATCGAGCCCAGTTCATCGTCATCACGCACCAGAAGAAGACGATCGAGGCTGCGGACGTCCTCTACGGCGTGACGATGGGCACCGACGGCGTCTCGGAGGTCGTGTCGCGCCGCCTGCCGCGCGAGGCGGCTACCGCCGACGCCGCGTAGTAGCGAGCTCCCGGGCGTCTTCGAGCCGCTCGCGGAGCTCCCCCAGGGTCGCGGCTTCCAGGCGTACCCGTCCGCGCCCTCGTAGTGGGGCGTGACGTAGAAGAGATCCGGCTGCGCGGCGAGCATCAGCGGCCGCTCGTCCGGGTCGCAGCGCAAGACGAGCGCGCCGGCGGCCTCCTTGTGGGAGCTCATGCCCGCAAACCACTTCCCGCGCACCTTGAGCGAGGGATAGCCCCACGAGGTGGATTCCTCCACCTCCGGCAGGGCGAGCGCCAGATCGCGAACCTCGTACCAGTCCATCGCAACTGAGGTTAGTGCCCCTCCAGGCAATGCCGTCCGGGTTCTGGCCCGCGATCACGCTCGGTGCTCGCGACCCATAAGCTCGGCAACATCACATGAAGAGGCACTAGCCTCCCGCGATGGCCAGGAGCTGGGGCGAGTTTCTCGGCGAGACCGACGAGCCGGACGAGACCGAGGCGCAGCAGGCCGGTTTCTTCTCGCGCCTTCGCGACTCGCTCGGCAAGACCCGCCGCGCGATGACCGAGCAGCTCGCCGCTGCGGCGTTCGATCCTGCGGACGACGAGGCCTGGGAGCGGCTCGAGGAGGCACTGATCGCCGCCGACGTCGGCGTGCCGACGACCGCCGAGCTCGTCAGCCGCCTGGAGGCCCAGCCCGACCTGGGCGAGCTCGGCGACGCACTCGCCCGGGAGGCGGCTGAGATCCTTGGCGAGCCGGGTCGGCTCCGGCTCGACGGCCCGCCCTCCGTGATCCTCGTCGTCGGCGTCAACGGCACCGGGAAGCCGCCGACGATCGGAAAGCTCGCCAGCCGTCTCAGCGAGCACGGGCGCTCCGTGCTCCTCGCCGCCGCCGACACTTTCCGGGCGGCCGCCGAGGAGCAGCTCGAGATCTGGGCGGACCGCGCCGGCGCCGACTTCGTCGGGTCAGAGCGGGGTGGTGACCCCGCCGCGGTCGCCTACGACGCGATCGAAGCGGCGACGGCGCGTGGCCGCGACGTTGTGATCGTCGACACTGCGGGTCGGCTCCACACGCAGACGAACCTGATGGAGGAGCTGGCAAAGGTGCGTCGTGTGATCGAGCGGCGGCTGGAAGGCGCCCCGCACGAGACCCTGCTCGTGATCGACGCGACGACGGGCCAGAACGGGCTCCAGCAGGCGCGTCTCTTCCGCGAGGCCGTTGACGTGTCCGGCGTGGCCCTGACGAAGGTGGACGGCTCGGCGAAGGGCGGCGTGGCCCTCGCGATCGCCCACGAGCTCGGTCTTCCGGTCAAGCTCGTGGGCGTGGGGGAGGGGATCGAGGACCTCAGGCCCTTCGATCCCCAGGATTTCGCGCGTGCCTTGCTTACCTAGCGCTCGACCTCGAACGCGATGTCGACGGTCGTGCGGAACTCCGTGATTCGGTCGTCCTCCACGACGGCGCTCATCGAGGCGACGTGGGCGCCATGGATTCCGCGCACGGTCTTCGCCGCCTCTGCAACGGCGGCCTCGGCCGCCTTGGCGAAGCTCTCCGGCGACGAGCCGATGACGGTAATGACCTTGGCGATTCCTGCCATGCAGCCTCCTCGTTTAGGGAGTCGGCGCGAGCCAGATTCGGTACTGGTGAACCGGGTTCTGTTTCCGGACCTCGATCTTGTCGATCACAAGCGTCTGGCCCACTCCGACGTTTTGCATTGCGTCCTCCACGGCCTCCTTGATCGAGCCCATCCACTCGCTCGGATTTTTTTCGCCAGCCATGCGTCCCTCCTTGGTAGACGTTCGAGCCGATCCTATGACGAACCGGCGTACGAGGAAAGGCGCTCGACCGCAGTGACACTACCCTTGGCCTCATAGATCCGGCGCGCTTCGCCGATCTCGCCGGCGGCGATCAGGGCGTGGGCCTTCAGGTCAGGGTAATCGGTTGGCTCGGCAAGTTCGACCGCCTCGCGAGCAAGATCGGGATTCCCGCTCGCTTTCGCGCGGGCGACCCGCCACATCACCTGACTGGCGACATCCGCGTCGGCGGCGTTCGACTCGCTGATCTTCGAGTAGCGGGTGGCTTCGTCGTATGAGCCCTCTGCTGCCAGAGCGTCGGCAAGGAAGCCGGCGATCGTCGACAGCACGCTCGTA
>JBKPFE010000322.1:0-3519 GCA_046728705.1 Actinomycetota bacterium | reverse complement strand
GCGCGCTGCGCTGGAAGCCGCTGCAGCCACATCGGGACGCTCGGTGCTCGTCTCTGGTCTGACCGTGATGACGGCGATGGCCGACATGTTCCTGACCGGCGACGAGATCTTCGCGTCGTTCGGCGTCGCGACGATCCTCGTCGTCGCGATCGCGATGCTCGGCTCGCTCACCGTCCTGCCCGCGCTGCTCTCGAGGCTCGGCGACCGGGTCGACCGGATTCGGATTCCGTTCGTCAGCCGGCTGCGCCGCGACGACGGCGAGGGCCGGATCTGGGGCGGGATCGTCGACCGCGTCATGCGTCGGCCCCGACTGTCGGCCGCTCTCGCGGCCGGGTTGCTGGTTGTACTCGCGCTGCCCGCGCTTCAGCTCCGGATGGCGAGCCGGGCGTGGAGACGTTCCCGAAGTCCCTGTCGGCCGTGCAGACGTACGACCGGATGCAGACGGCGTTCCCGGGCGAAGCGCTCCCGGCCAACGTGGTCGTCAAAGCGCCGGACGTGAACGCGCCGACGGTGCAGGCCGCGATCCGGCGACTCGAGCAGCGGGCCCTGGCGAGCGGTCGGATGTACGAGCCGATCACCGTCGACGTCAACGAGGCAGGGACGGTTGCGGACATCACTGTGCCGATCAAGGGGAAGGGCACGGACGCTGAGTCGAACGCGTCCCTGGCCGCCCTCCGCGACGAGATCGTCCCCACGACCGTGGGTGCCCTTCCGGATGCCGAGGCGGGCGTCACGGGCCTAACGGCCCAGTGGATCGACGGCGCCAACGGCGTCAAGTCGAGCCTGCCGCCCGTCGTGGCGTTCGTGCTCGTCTTCGCCTTCCTGCTCATGCTGGTCGCCTTCCGCTCGCCGGTAATCGCGGCGAAGGCAATCGTGCTCAACCTGCTCTCGGTGGGCGCCGCGTACGGCGTACTCGTGCTCGTCTTCCAGCATGGCGTCGGCAAAGGCCTGCTCGGGTTCAGCTCGACGGGCGGGATCGACCCCGTCGTTCCACTGCTTCTGTTCGTGATCCTCTTCGGGCTCTCCATGGACTACCACGTGTTCCTCCTGAGCCGCATCCGCGAGGCGGTCCAGGGAGGCGCGTCCACGGAGGAAGCAGTGGCCCACGGAATCAAGACGACGGCCGGCGTCGTCACGAGCGCGGCGCTCGTCATGGTGTTCGTCTTCGGCGTCTTCATCGCGCTCTCGCTGCTGTTCTTCAAGCAGTTCGGTGTCGGGCTCGCAGTGGCGATCCTGATCGACGCGACGATCGTCCGGGGCGTGCTGCTGCCGGCCTCCATGAGGCTGCTCGGCGACTGGAACTGGTACCTGCCGAGCTGGCTCGAGTGGCTTCCTCGCCTCAAGGGCCGCGGGTCAGAGCCCGCGCCGGAGAGACAGACGGCTCCGACGTCTGCCTAGGCGAAGGTCACGCCTTGAGGGCCGGCCGTCGTCGGCCGGCCCTCAGGGTTGCAATAGCTAGCTGGTGGCGAGCGCTCCGAGCTCGCGCTCGATGTTGGTCATCGGGCTGTAGACGAACGACGTCCCGGCCGAATTTCCGCCCCACAAGGTCCCGGAGAGCTGGACGGTGTCGCCGCTGACGATCCGGAAAACGGGCGAGCCGCTGTCGCCTCCGCCCACTCCGGCGGACACGAAGTCCTGGCAGAAGATGACGATCCTCGACCCCGAGACTCCGGTATTGACGCAGCTGTTCGTGACGTTCCCCTGCGTCCACCCGGTCGTCCGGCCCACCTTGTTGAGGGTCGTGCCGACCATGGAGTTGCCGGTGAGCTCGCTGCCGATCCTGAACGATCCGGCGATCTGGAGCGAGCCGTTGTTCGCGCCGGTCGTCTTCGCGAGCACGCCGCGGGTGGCCGACACGCCGGAGGCACGGGACGCATACGCCGAGTCGCTCCAGCGGCACAGCTTCCCACGCGGACAGCCGTTTGTCCGCTGGAAGAACGGCGGGTCCAGGACCTCCGTGCCGATGAACTGGTCGGCGACCTGGTCCAGCGGCTGGTAGTAGAGGGTGCCGTCGACGGTGCCGCGGTTCGTCGTGCAGTGCGAGTTGACGACGAAGCCCTCGCCCTGCGTGCCGTGCGTAGCGTTGTAGCTGAGCGTGCAGATGAACCCGTCGAACCTGAGCTGCAGACCGCCGACGAGCGGGCGCACCTTGTCGCGCAGCGTCGCGAGCGCGTGGATCTGCCCGACGATGTCGATGCGAACCGCGCCCGCGGGGATGCCTGCGGCGGCGAGCTCCTTCGCGACCGCTCGCGCGGCTGAGGCGCTCTCGACGCCGACGGCGATGCGGTTGGCCGCCTCGTCGACGTCGGTCGTCACGACTCCGGAGACCTCGAACAACGCGTTCGCACGCTGCTGCCAGGCCTTCAGCTGGTTGAACGAGTAGTCGGCGCCGAGGAAGCGAACTCCGCCCGCGGGAATGCCCTCCGCGCCGAATGCGGCCTCAATCGCGCGCCGCGCAGTCGCTGCCTGCGCATGGTCGACTAGGTAGACGTTGAGCACGCCGGCTCGGAGGAACATCCCGCCGAATCCGGGAGCAGCCCTCCCGATCTCGGCGAAGCGGTCGTCGATCGACTTCCCTGGTGCGGCCCCCTGCGGCGGCCCTGCCTGCGCGGCGCCTCCAACGGTGGAAGCGAGGAGCAGGACGAGCGCGACGACGATTCCGAGCAGGACGAAAAGCCCTCGCTTGGTCATGCTGACCCCCTTTCCTGACGGCAGAGCGTCAAGGGTCCTCCAAAACGCAACAAATGTCAAGGGCCGGCCAGCGTGAGCACGATGATCGTGTCAAGGGACGCCTCCTACCCCGGTAGGAGGCGGGATCACCGCCTAGTACTAGCGCGAATCCCGCCTTCCGACGATGCCCTTTGCGTCCGCTCTCCCTAGGTTCGGAGCCATGGACTCGACGAGGAAAGAACCGGTCATGGACGCTCCGACGACCCGCATCTTCACGCCGGCGCGAACCGTCGCCCTGGTACTCATCGCACTCCTCGTCGGCGGTCTCGCCTACCTGCGCTTCGGGCCGGACTCCGACCCGGTCTCCGTGCCCGAAGGCGCGAAGGCCGGCGACCTGATCCTCGAGCGCTGCGAGTACGGGACCGAGAGGGGCAGCTACGCAGCCGACTGCGGAACCCTCGTCGTGCCCGAGAACCGGACGGATCCGCAGTCGCGCCTAATCGCGCTGCCGGTGACCCGCATCCGGGCCAGGTCCGGCAATCCGGCCGAGCCGATCTTCCGCTTGCAGGGCGGCCCGGGCGTCACAAACATGGAGTTCAGGGAGGCGAGCCGGCTCGCCGACGACCTCGACGTCGTCCTCGTCGGCTACCGCGGCATGGACGGTTCCTCGGTGCTCGACTGCCCGGAGGTCGAGTCCGCGCTCAAGGGCTCCACCGACCTCCTCGGCGAGAAGTCGTTCCGCGAAAGGGGCAACGCCTTCCGGGCGTGTGCGGATCGGCTCGCGGGCGACGGGGTCGATCTCGCCGGCTACAGCCTCCCGCAGCGGGTCGACGATCTGGAGGCCGCGCG
>JBKPFE010000286.1:0-1369 GCA_046728705.1 Actinomycetota bacterium | reverse complement strand
GACCGCGAACCGCCGCGCGCGGTCGAGCCAGAGCTCGTCGCCCGTCCGGGCGAAGGTCTTGAGAAACGCGTAGCCGTTCCCGGCCGTCCCGTGACAGATGGACGGGCCCTTCTCCATGCCGGGCGGACCGGCCCGCCACGTTAGCTCGGCGCCGGCGAGCAGCAGCTCCTCCGACAGGTAATCCGCAGTCGAGATGACGATCCCGGGCGCACCGTTGCACCACTGCAGGCGGATCTCGCCGTCTGAGCCTTCGAGCGGCCTGCCGTCGGCCCCGGGCCAATTCGCCAGCCCGTCCTCGACAACGGCGTTGCGCTCGAGGACCGCGCTCGTGTCGTCGATCAGCTGCTTCTGCCTGTTGGCCGGCAGCAGGTCGCCGCCGCGAATGAGCGCGAGGGCATTGCCGACCACACCGTGCGCCGCACCGAGGATGCGAGCGCTCCTGCCATAGAGGTCCTGAGTCCAAAGACCGTCGTCGTCACGCCGATCCCAGAGCGCCTCGGCAGTCTCGCGCCAAGCGATCGCCCAGCGCTCCTCGCCTGTCCAGTCGACCATCGCGCGGGCGGCAAGAAGCGCCCCCGGCATGCCCCACATGACCTCGTCGGCTTCGCTGGCCCTGCTCTCGGCGACACGACCGACTAGATCGTCCGCGAGCTCGGCCCTCCCGCTCAGCTTCCAAGCCACGGCGAGAACGCCGGTCTCGCCGTTCAGGAGCCCGGCTCCGGCGGCGGCCGGTAGCTGCCACTCTTCGACCAGGTCGGGCCTCGCGCGCCAACGGTCGAGAGCCTGACGCGAAACCGCGGGCAGGTCGAGCCGACACTCGGCATAACCTCGGCGTCGCAACACATCGAGCGCCCAGACAACGCCCGCCGCTCCGACGTAGAGGCCGGTGAGTGGAGCCTCCAGGCCCCAGACGTCCCACTCGTCGGCGGGCCACATGCGCTCCGGATCGAACGCGTCGTCGACGTCCGCAGCGATGCGGGCGATGCCGTCGCGGACGTGAGCCTCGCTCCAGCCTTCGTCCGTCAGCGGCTCGAACGCTTCCGGCCGGAAGAGCATGTGAACGGACTAGAGGTTGCCGCGGAGCGCCTGTTCGCGCTCGATCGACTCGAAGAGCGCCTTGAAGTTGCCCTCGCCGAAGGTCGTCGCGCCGTGCCGCTCGATCACTTCGAAGAAGAGCGTCGGCCGGTCCTGTGCCGTCTTCGTGAAGATCTGAAGCAGATAACCGTCGTCGTCGCGGTCGGCGAGGATGCGGAGCCGCTCGAGGTCGGCGTAGTCCTCCGAGATCTCGCCGACACGCCCCTCGACCTCCTCGTAGTACGTCTCGGGAGTATCCAAGAAGATGACGCCGCGCTCCTTCATCGCCTCGACG
>JBKPFE010000262.1:0-1457 GCA_046728705.1 Actinomycetota bacterium | reverse complement strand
GTCATCGTCCCCGAAGACCAGCTGGCGCTGGCGATCGGCAAGGAGGGCTTGAACGCCCGCCTGGCGGCGCGCCTGACCGGCTGGAAGGTGGACATCCAGTCCGAGGCGGAGTTCGCGCAGGCCGAGGCCGAGGCGGCGTTCGCCGGCGGCGAAGAGGGCGAGGACTACTCCGGCCGCTGCGCCGCGATCCTCTCCAACGGCAAGCGCTGCCCCAACGCCGCGCTGCCGGGGACGCGCTTCTGCGGGATCCCGGCGCATGCCGCGCTGGCCGAGCGGGAAGCTCGCGGCGAGACGGTCGAGGAGGCCGTGCCGGTCGCAGGCTCGGAGGCGGACGCGGAGGCGGAGGAGCTCGCCGCCGATCCGCTTCCGGACCCGGAACCCAGCGAGGTTCCGGCGCCCGAGCCGAGTCCAGCGCTGCCGGACCCAGAGCCCGGGACGGTTCCATCGCCCGAGCCGGCCGAGGTCCCGAGTCCCGAGCCCGCCGAGGTCCCACCGTCGCCGGCCGCTGCCGACGACGAGCAGCAGGTAGCCGCCGCCCACACCGGCGCCGAAGAAAGGGGCGAAACGCCCGCTGCCTGAGGGAGGCGCGGTCCGAACGTGTGTGGGCTGCGGGCGGAAAGCGCCGAAGGAAGAGTTGGTGCGCTTCGTCGCGCGGGACGGCCTTCTTGCGCTCGGTCACACAGATCCGGGCCGCGGTGCCTACACGTGTCCTCGGCTGGCCTGCTTCGAGCGCGCGGCTTCCAAGAGCGCCTTCAACCGGGCGCTCAGGCAGACCGTCCGGGTCGATCCAAACCTCGTCCGCCTCTACACTGACCACTGAACAACATGGCTGATCAAGGGAAAAAGCGACCGATTCGTCCTCGCCAGGCGCCCAGCGGGCGCCGGAAGCGGCGCGTGGTCATCGATTCGCAGGCGGCGAGGCCGCGTCCCGACTCGCGGCAGGCCCGCGACCGCGTCGACACCAGGCCGAAGCAGCCGCGCGAGGTCGTCCAACCGACCGGTCCCGTAACCGTCCAGTCGGGCGTGACCGTCAAGGAGCTGTCGCAGGCACTCGGGAAGCCGGTCGCCGAAATCATCAAGATCATGATGGGACTGGGGGAGATGGTCACCATCACCCAGTCGCTCTCCGACGAAGCGGTCCAGCTGATCGCGGCCGAGTTCAAGCGCGAGGTGACGATCAAACACGCCGCGGAGGAAGAGGAAGAGCCCGAGTCGTACGACGACCCGGAGGCGGCGCTCAAGCCGCGACCGCCGGTGGTCACGATCATGGGCCACGTCGATCACGGCAAGACCACGCTGCTCGACGCGATCCGCGAGACGGCGGTGGTCGAGACCGAGGCCGGTGGGATCACGCAGCACATCGGCGCCTATCAGGTCGAGCACAACGGCCGCAAGCTGACGTTCCTGGACACGCCGGGCCACGAGGCGTTCACGGCCATGCGCGCCCGCGGCGCGAA